>JBAZSD010000011.1 GCA_041662605.1 Desulfomonilaceae bacterium | reverse complement strand
AAACCAGGTTGAAGGCGAATTGGCATTTTCTTTGTCCTCCCTGCTTGATATACTTTCCCTATAGCACAGACTGAACAAGCCGCGAAGACTGTGGACTGAAAAATCAATCAATTTTTAGAGACGCCCTAATAGTGATTTTGTCCGTAACCGTCGGATATCACTTTCTGTCTTTAGTTTACGAAACCCACGAAAAAGCCCTTTAATTTTAAACCCAACTATGAAACAAACAGCCAATAGTGTAAGGGATAAACCAAGATAAATGAAAAAATCGCTATCCATAGATTTCAGAACATAAGCCTTTTGCGAATTTCAAAGGAACATGGAATATCATGTCGATCAACGAGAATTTCCTCTTGTAGGCGGCGGTCTCCGTTGGAATGGTTTTGGAGCCGGAGGGGGTCCACAGCGTTTTTTTAGCTCCAATTCGACGGCTTTGAGTGAGTCTTCAGTTTCTCTAAGGTTAGCCTTTTCTTCCACCGTCAATTCAGATAGTAGACTCTTTTGCCTACGTTCCAATGAGTGAAATTTACGTGATAATTGAATATATTTTTTCTTCAGTTCGTCGCAGTTAACATCAGCAAATTTGGTGTCCTGAGATTTTACAGAGCTTATACCAGGCCCCGAAACACTCGCTGAGGACGGGCAGTTCAAGAGTTCGGCTTCACCCACTCGAACCTGTTTAAGAGTCTCATCGATCTGATTGTTGAGTACGGTTATAAGTTGAAAATCCTTGTCCCTGTGGGCGTTCTGAAGGGCCGTAGCGTATTCTTTAAGTCTCAGGGTATTCAGTTCAAGCGTTTTGACGACTTCAGCGCACCGATCCTCAGCTCCCCAACTGGATGTATAAGCCCCGAGCATAAGAACTGAAAGGCAGCTACAAATTAATATCCACAAAACGCTTTTGACACTCGTGTTGGTACAATTTCCGGTCGGCTTTTTCATCAGTGTGGCTGGCTTTGTCTCGACAGACATAAATGCTATTTGTTCTAAACATTAATGTTAGTTATTATAACCTATTAAAGTTGAATCGTCAAAAATATAAAGCGATGAGCAAAACCCCTTTTCTCTGTACAGAATGTGACAGCAGTCGACAGATTGAGGATGAAGCGCTATTTGATTCTTGTAGATAGTGGCCCTTAGGACTCGCGATACCGGATGATTTCTGAAAAGTTTCTTTAAGATCTTCACATTTTGTTGATCCGTGAGACGGGCCCCATAGGCGGCGCCTTCTTATACAACTCCATTAATCCCACTTCAACCTTCAGAAATTGCTTCTCTTTAGCATACGCCCGCAGTGGAGCGTCAAGACCTTCCTCAGCTCCAACAATTATTGCAAATGGAGGCTTTCTTTCGAACATCTCTGTTACTCTGTTTGAGGAGGCGCCTCGAAAAGTGTTCAGTTCTTGTGTGGACAGCAGGTCTCCTACCCGGTAAAGGAAAGGTCCAGTGGCAAATTGGACATAAATCGGTAATCTGGATTCAATCGCATATAGTGGGGAGAGAGTAGCGACAAGATCGCCCTGCCCCATAGGTCCCAACAATTTCCGAATATCTTCAGATGTCTTGTGAACCCTGATCCCTGTCCACCGATTGAAATCTACAAAATCTGGGAGTCGTTCATAGAGATTTGTCGCTCCGGAAATGATGGTCACAAGCATTACTAGATAAAAAACTAAGCCATCCTTCCCCGAACATTCTATCCTCGGGATCCGATGAATCAGCGCCACTGCGAGGATCACCATGAAAGGAAACGGCGCCGCAAAAAAGTAAATAAACGTCGGTAGCGGAACTAACGCCACTGCAAATCCAAGCAAAGAGAGGACTGCGGTCAGGACTACAACCTCATCATTGGCTAACTCCTTCATTCCCGCGCGTCTGTTGGCAAATATGACCCGAAAAAAAGAATAAAAAATCAAGAATGCAAAAGCCAGGTTCGCGGGATAATAAAAGAAAATTCTGAATAATTCCTGGATTCTGTAACCAAAATTATTCTCAAGATCGAAACCTTTCCACTGCGAATTGATTAGGTGGTATCCCAAATTGTCAAAAATAAATGCGTCAGGAGAGTTAACCAGATAATGAATTACAGGAACGAACCCCAGAAACATCCCTGCAAACATGGGAGCCACCAGTTGGTTCAAACGCCTCCGAAAGGGCCATGTCTTTGGAAAAACGAATGCAAACAAAATAAAGCCCAACAGGAAAGGACCGTAGTAAAGCTTGGCGCCCGTTGCCAAGGCTAAAGCAAGACCAACAAAGAACATTCTCAAGCGTTTGAAACGACCGTCACTTAGCGCTCCCATGAACAGGAAGAAAGCAAGGAGAGACAAGGCAATTGGCATCATATAATTAGACGACTCGCCTGAAGTAGCTACAAGGAACGGGGAAAAACTGAAGACTGCCACGCCTGCGGATGAAACGGTGACGTCCCTGCTAACGCGGTAACAGGCTAACCAGACCAGTATGACTGAAACCACACTAAACAAAAAAGTGCACAATCGTCCTGTAAACAACAGTCGTTCCACGCCAGCGATTGAGAAAATGTAACTGTAAAGCAATGGCAAATACGGCATCTGCAGAAAGGCGAAATCACGGTAAAGAGTCTGTGACTGGGCAAGATAGCCAGCGGTTATATACATGTGTTCGTTATGATCAAGCGGATAGGACATGGCGTTTATGAATAAGTAAGTGATTGAGCAACCTAAAAACGCCACAAATGACGGGCATATCAGCGATTTTATGGGGGGACCATTAGTGTGGTTGAGCATGATCGTCAAACTCTTGAGATCAGCATGATTCAAGGGGAAACAACAGTAGGAGGCATATTCGCTTGCGTGAATTCCAAAGATAAAACGAAATTAAGAGGCTACATCTCTGTGGATGTAACCTCTTGTGTTGGTGCTCGGAGCGAGAGTCGAACTCGCACACCCTTGCGGGCGGTGGATTTTGAGTCCACTGCGTCTACCAATTCCGCCATCCGAGCTAGAGATGATTTTTGGTGACGGCAATATACCCGGATAGAAAGAGATAATCAAATATAAAAGTATTTGTGAAGGTGTGTAACCAATAAATCAATTACTAAAAATTAATACATAAATTAATTTGTATGTATTATTAATAATTACTTAGTTTAGTTGCCTGAAATATAGTAATCATATTATTAGCCGACATTTCAGGGACATTAATTTATTATTTTGATATAGATGAGATTATTGATATAATTATCCGCAATAAGAAGGAATATCGACATGGATAATAAACAATATGTTATTGACGACTTCAGCATCCGTGAGAGCTGGCGTATTTTCAGGATTATCTCCGAGTTTGTCGATGGATTCGAGACACTTTCCGAAATATATCCGGCTGTGTCGGTTTTCGGATCAGCGTCTATCCGCGAAAACGATCCTGTTTATGAACTGGGCAGGACAACAGGTCGCCTCCTGGCTGAAAACGGATTCGCTGTGATAACGGGTGGCGGTCCCGGAGCCATGGAAGCCGCCAACAGGGGCGCTATGGAAGCTGGGGGTAAATCAATAGGCCTGAATATTCAGCTTCCGAGAGAACAGTCATCTAACCCATATACCAACGTCCATCTCAATTTCAGATATTTCTTTGTACGCAAGGTGATGTTTGTGAAATACGCCATGGCTTACGTCATACTGCCAGGCGGTTTTGGGACGATGGATGAGCTGTTTGAGTCTTTGACACTGATTCAGACCCATCGAATTAAACCTTTCCCTGTTATCATGCTGGGAAAGGACTATTGGAAGGACCTGGTGTCGTGGATTAAGAAAACCATGCTTGGGAAAAATCGCATGATATGCCCGGATGACCTCGACCTGTTTCAGATAACCGACGATCCTGAAGCCGCTGTGGCGGCTATCAAACGGATAGTCATAATGTAAGTTCACAACAATCATCGGCAATGCTGACAAAGAGGAGCGTTCTTGGATTTTCAGGCGGCAGTCATAAACTTTCATAGATTCATTGAAACTGAAAAGGCTCAATCCAAAGAAACCTTGCGCGCTTACATGTCGGATGTCGAAGATTTCAGACTCTATCTTGAAAGATCGGGAAATATCTCACTACTTCGAGACGTCGAGGAAATACTTCCAGCCCATGTCCGAGGCTTCATCGCCAGTCGTTTTACAAAACTCAAAAAGACGTCCATCGGTCGAAAACTGGCGGGTTTGAAGACTTTTTTCAGATTTCTGGCCAGAGAGGGAGTTGTAAAAACCAATCCTGCAGTTTCATTACGTGCTCCAAAGCAGGACAAACCGCTTCCTCGAGCGTTAAGCGTGGATGATCTGGACAGGTTTTTCTCAAGGAATGAGACCGCCCTGAGCCGAGATATTGCGCTCTTTGAGCTTATGTATTCAGCCGGTTTGAGAATTAGCGAACTCACTTCATTACAGATCCAGGACATAGACCTGGATAATGGGTGGGCGCGAGTTATTGGAAAAGGTTCCAAGGAGAGATACTGCCCGGTTGGGGAAAAAGCTGTCCAAGCCGTAAGAACATATCTACCGGCGAGAGAAATAATTCTGAACGCTCATCCTCGCAGCCCAGGAAATAAGGCTCTTTTCCTTAACAACAGAGGTGGAGCGCTTTCCGCCAGACACGTCAGACGCATCATGAAGGCGTTTCTGGACTCCGCCAATCTAGGTAGAGACGCCTCGCCTCACGCGTTGAGGCACTCGTTCGCGACTCATTTGCTCCTGGGCGGCGCGGACCTGCGGTCCATCCAGGAGATGCTCGGCCACTCCAGTCTCTCTACTACTCAGCGTTATACCAAGGTTGACCTCGGCAAACTTATGGAAGTTTACGACAAAGCTCACCCAAGAAGTGGATTAAGGGGTTCTAAGGTTTGACTTTCCGTGGCAAGATAGAATCAGTTGATCCGAAAATCTGAACAAGGATAATTCCAAAATGAAAATAGTCACGCGGTCGACTACGGTGCTTTGCGTCCGGCGCGGGGAAAAGGTCGTAATGGCGGGAGATGGACAGGTTTCTTTAGGTGAGACGGTAGTGAAGAGTTCAGCACGGAAAGTCAGGTCAATAGGCAAACAGAAGAGCGCACTGGCCGGGTTCGCAGGATCCACGGCGGACGCTTTGACGCTGCTCGAAAAGTTCGAACAGACCCTCGAGAAATATTCGAACAATCTGGCCAGATCCGCCGTAGAATTGGCCAAAGACTGGCGAACCGACCGGGCCTTGAGGCGTCTTGAAGCTTTGCTGATCGTAGCGGACAAAGAACAGACACTGTTGCTTTCAGGCAACGGAGATGTGGTAGAGCCTGATGATGGGGTAATAGCGATAGGATCCGGGGGAAACTACGCGTTGGCGGCCGCGCGGGCCCTTATGCGCCATACGGATATGGAATTGATAGATGTAGCGAAAGCCGCAATGTTGATCGCCGCCGAAATATGTGTTTTTACCAATGAAAATTTGATAATTGAATCGATTTGAGGTTTTCTCTGTATACTCATCAAAGAGCGTCACTACTCTCTATAAATAAGGATGGAGCGATTTCAGGAAATGGAAACACTCACGCCAAGACAGATAGTCCAGGAACTTGACAAGTACATCATAGGTCAAGACAACGCCAAACGCATGGTAGCCATAGCCCTCAGAAACAGGTGGCGCAGGCGACAGGTTCCTGAGGACCTTCGAGACGAAATAGCGCCGAAAAACATCATCATGATAGGGCCAACCGGCGTAGGCAAGACTGAAATAGCCCGTAGACTCGCCAAGCTGGCAGAGTCACCATTCCTGAAGGTTGAAGCTTCGAAGTTTACAGAAGTCGGCTATGTGGGACGGGATGTTGAATCTATGATACGCGACCTTATGGAGATTGGTATCAACATGGTCAAGATTGACGAATATGAAGCCCTGCGTCCAAAGGCTGAGGAGCAAGCTGAAGAGAGGCTTCTCGACATATTCCTGCCGGCCAGACAGCCTCGAAAATTGAGGCGAGCGCCTGCAGGAGCGTTAACGAGAGACGATGAGGAGGAGGTAGACGTTACCCAGAGGACTCGTGAAAAGTTCCGAAAGCTACTGAAAAACGGCAAGCTTGACGACCGAGAAGTCGAAATTGAAACCCAGAACAGTTCTCTGCCTGTGGTTGAGATCTTCTCGCCTGGGGGAATGGAAGAAATGGACATCAATATCAAGGACATGATGTCAAATTTCTTCCCCGGAAAAACGAAACGTAGGCGGGTCAAGGTTCCCGACGCTCTCAGGTCTTTAATTCAAGAGGAACTTAGCAAACTTCTGGATAACGAAAAAGTGGTCAAGACAGCCAAAGAAAGAGTCGAACAGACAGGGATAGTTTTTGTGGATGAGTTGGACAAAATAGCAGGGTCTCACTCCTCATCTCATGGCCCCGATGTTTCCAGAGAGGGAGTTCAACGTGACCTCCTACCAATAATCGAGGGTAGTAATGTAAACACAAAGCATGGCGTAATTAAAACCGACCATATACTCTTTATTGCGGCCGGAGCGTTTCACGTGTCCAAGCCTTCGGACCTCATCCCGGAAATCCAGGGACGTTTTCCCTTAAGAGCCGAGCTATCTCCCCTCACAAAGGAAGACTTCGTTCGCATTCTCACAGAACCTAAGAACGCTCTGGTCAAGCAGTACGAGGAACTCCTGAAAACTGAGAGCGTTACACTGGAGTTTAAGCGAGAATCCATTGAAGAAATAGCAGCCCTTGCCGAGGAGGTTAACGAACGGGCCGAAAACATAGGGGCAAGAAGGCTTCACACAATCATGGAAAAACTGCTTGAAGAAATATCATTCGAAGCCCCCGAGCTTGATGGAGCCACAATCCCAATAACGCGTGAAATGGTCCAGGACCGACTCAAGGACATAGTCAAGAGTGACGATCTAAGTCGTTACATTCTATGATTGGGGGCAGGCGGACAGATAGGAGTTCGTCATCCGGTCAAATTTTGAATTAATATTTTCGTGATCCGTTCCTGGTTTCAAGTCTGCCGGCACGTTAATTGCATTTTTCCAGCCCGAGGAATCTACATTTGCCACTAGAAAGAGAACCTCACTTGTCTACAAGGAGGTGTCCAATGGAAAACGACCAGCTACTCCAGTCGATTCTCAACAGCATTTCCGAAGGTGTAATGACTTTGGACAAAGACTGGAGGATCGTTTCGTGGAACCGCGCCGCCGAACAGATCACGGGTTACTTCAAGGAGGAGGTGATAGGTACAGAGTGCGCGCGGATTTTTAGAAGCCCTCTGTGTATTGAGAACTGTCCGGTGGATCGCGCTCTATCCTGTGGACATCCATACCAGAATGTTGAGGTGGTAATCCGAAACAAGCGCAAGGAGGTTGTCCACCTGCTGGTAAACGCCAGTCCACTCTACTCAATGGACGGCAAGATAATCGGAGGTATAGAGACCTTCAGGGATGTGTCAACAAGCTACTGGATGCAGGAGGAACTTCAGAGTCATTACGGTTACAATAACATAGTCGGGAAGAGCGAGAGTATGTACAAGGTCTATGAAGCCCTTGACTCGCTGATGAACACCGACACGACTGTACTTATCCAGGGAGAATCCGGAACCGGTAAAGAGTTGATAGCTCGTGCGCTGCACTATTGTGGACCACGTAAAGATAAATCTTTTGTGGCCATAAATTGTTCAGCTCTGCCGGAGGGTGTTCTCGAAACTGAACTGTTCGGCCATGTCAAAGGGGCCTTTACCGGGGCTATCAGAAGCCATGTGGGCAAATTTGAACTGGCCAATGGCGGCACGCTGTTCTTGGATGAGATAGGCGAAATAAGCCAGGCAATTCAGGTGAAACTGCTGAGAGTTCTTGAAGAAAGAGAAATCCAAAGAGTAGGAGATAATCGAAGCATTAAAATTGATATCAGACTAATTACCGCTACCAACAAGGATCTATACAAAAAAGTGATGGCAAACACATTCAGAGACGATCTCTACTATCGACTGAGCGTCTTTCCCTTACATCTGCCGCCTCTTAGAGATCGTATAGAAGATATTCCTTTTCTGGTGAGCCATTTCATCACAAAATTCAACAAACAAATGGGAAAAAGCATGCAAGGCATCGCCGACGGTGTGTTGGAAATTCTGGAGGCTTATCCCTGGCCAGGCAACGTGAGAGAACTTGCGAACGCTATAGAGTACTCATTTGTGCATTCCAAGACTTCTTTCATACATCCAGCGGATCTACCAGCAAGACTGCTTAACCAATCCATGAAGGCTCCCGAGAAATCCGGTAAGACATCCCTGAACCTGAATGCCGTGGAGAGACAACTAATTATCAAAGCTTTGGAAGCGGCTGAATGGAAAAAGAGCCTTGCGGCCTCCCAACTTGGTATGAGTCGAGCCACTCTGTGGAGAAAAATGGAAAAATATGGGATTGGTCAGTGAGACAACGTCTCACAAATGAAACGTCACTAAATTATTTGGGATACTAGACTGTTAGCTCCTTACCAGATTTCAGTGTAACAAACATGAAACATAGTCTTAAACAAAGTTCCTCTGTCCAAAAGTAAATTGCACGACTGGAAATTCACTCCGCATTTTTTCCCTTTAACCAACTTCCTAGTAAATACAGATCGATACAAACCCCGCAATCTTATTTGAAACAGAAGTAGCTACTTGGCACACCATTTGCTAGATAAGGGCAAGTCAGGAATCAGGTGTCCTGAGTCGACTGCCAGCCACATAGTTCCTTGTGGAACCGGAGTCGGCAGCCCCAAAAGGAGGTCAGTGTCATGGCGAAAAAAATTCTAGTAATAGACGACGAGCCGGACGTTCTGGTTTTTCTCGGAACTCTACTAAGGAAAAACGGCTATGAAGTCTGTGAAGCTGAAGACGGGGTACAGGGACTCAAAATGGTTATCGACGAGAAACCCGACCTGGTATGCCTCGACCTGCTAATGCCCGAAAAGACGGGAATAAAAATGTATCGAGAGATGCGGAAAGACGACAAACTCAAAGAGGTGCCGGTAATAATGGTGACGGGTTTTTCTACTTCACCCATCGGATACATGGATTTCAAAAAATTCATACACCACCGGTCCATTCCAGCCCCTGAGGGATATATAGAAAAACCGGTAAACAGAGATGAATTTCTCAAGGCCGTCAAGGAAGTCCTGGGTGAGTGACATTCGGACCTTAATCTCCGCACTCGTTCGTATAGTGATCCAGAGGAAAGCGGAGGTCCAAATTGAGCAAGATTCGCGAAAACTGGACCAACCTCAGTAGAGGCTTGGGATTTAGAATCGCATTTAGTGTCGGGCTGATCCTTCTGGCGTCCTATGTAGTGTTTGTTTACCTGATCGTGGATGTCCAGCGACGTTTCTATCTCGATCAAATTGTGCGTGAAGCCGCCAGGTTCAGCTCTGCAGTCATGAGTTCGACTTACAGCAACATGCTTCACGGCGACCCGGAGTCTACCAAGTCGTTCCTAAAAGATATTGGAAAGCAAAAGGAAGTCTCCGACGTCAGAATTTATAGCCATAACGGTCTGATAAAGTTTTCCAACAATCCTCAGGATGTTGGCCAATCTGTCGACATGAAATCTGAGGCATGCGTCGCCTGTCACCCGAAGGACAAACCTTTCAGTGACGTGGTGACGGCAAAACGCACCAGAATACATTACCAGGGAAATGACCGCATTTTGGGCATGATAACCCCGATATACAATGAAAAGGGCTGCTACACAGCGCCCTGTCACGTCCACGCCAAAGACAAAAAAGTTCTGGGTGTCCTGGATATGGAAATGAGTCTCAATCGGTTTGATCGTCATGTCCAGTCGTTAGTGACAAAAATTGTGCTACTGGGGCTAGGGACTTTCATAGCGGTGCTCGGAACTATAGGATTGTACATCGTCTACAGGGTCCACAGGCCGGTGAGTAGGCTGCAAACGGCAATACAGAAAGTGACCGCCGGTGACTTCACATATAAGACTCCGGTTGAATCTAAAGATCAACTTGGCGCCCTGGCTGCGTCGTTTAACCTTATGCGGGATCAGATCAGGAGACGCACACAGGAGCTTATTAGAAGCCGGTGGGAGTACAAGAATCTGTTCGAGCAGGTCCCATGCCTCGTATGCGTTATTAACAAGAACTTTGAAATCGTACGTCAAAACTCCCATATGAGTGACCTCTTTAAAGGCACTATCGGGATGCATTGTTATGAGGTTTTTAAGAAACTTCCGGAAAGATGCCCCGATTGCCACGTCGTCCAAACTTTCGAGGACGGCTCCAAATGTATGGAGGAACATTGTGGTCTGGACCGGGCAGGGGAAAAGGCCAATTATGTCAGCTACACTTCCCCTATTCTCGATGAAAATGGCCGAACAATTTACGCAATGCTCATCGCAGTGGACATAAGGGACAGGATCAAACTCGAAGATGAACTAAGAGTCTCCAAAGATTTTCAGACAAACCTGATTGAAAACTCGATTCATGGAATTATAGCCACTGACAAACAGGGCAGGATCGCAATCTTTAATCGCTCCGCTGAAAAGCTCCTTGGTCACCAATCAGTCGAAGTTATTGGCGACCGTGAATTACAACGATATTTTCCAAGAGAGTTCCTGCAAATGATTCTGGACTCACACACCGGCAAACATCTCCAAAACCCACGTTTAGTTGAACGTGAAACGGCGATTCAGTCACGTGAAGGTGAGCCGATCCCGGTCCGATTTTCAGGCGTCATATTGTTTGATCTCGGAAAGCCTGTCGGGTCGGTTGGGTTCTTAGAGGATTTGAGGACATTCAAGAGATTGGAGCGCGAGAAACAGGCTTCCGATAGACTTGCGGTAGTCGGGCAAACGGTCGCAGGTCTGGCCCACGGCATCAAGAACATTATACAAGGCCTCGAAGGCGGAGTCTATGTTGTTGAAACAGCAATTGAGGACAATGATTCAAAGTTAATGGACCGTGGATGGAACATGGTCAAGAACAACATCCACCGAATTGGGGACCTGGTAAAAGACCTGCTGACTTACTCCAAAGAACGGATGCCTGAATATGAAGCTACTGACCCCAATTCCTTAGCTGAAGAGGTCTGCACTCTTTTTGAAATCAAAGCTCAGGAAAAGTCCATAGTCATTGAAAGACAATTCGACCCAAATCTTGGAAAAACTTTTAGGGTGTTCCTTGACCAGAGAGGAATTCACACATGTCTGTCAAATCTTGTCGCCAACGCTATAGACGCCTGCGACGGGGATAAGAAAAAGGTAGCTCACAAAATTGTCGTTAGGACGCATGAAGACGAGGAAGGTGGTTTTATTTTCGAAGTATCGGACAATGGGGCAGGAATGACGGACGAGACCCGGAGAAAGATTTTTTCCAGCTTCTATTCGACAAAAGGAAGCAGGGGCACGGGCCTTGGACTTCTGGTAACCAGCAAAATAGTGGCGGAACATGGTGGGGAGATTTTCTTCGAGAGCGTCCCTGGACAGGGAACCACTTTCACAATCAGGCTACCTCACGGAAATAGCCACAATATGGAAACGGCTTCACATCCAGCGCTTCAGAATGAGCCTCCCAGTAATGGAGAGGTTACGAATTCCAGGGGGCTGTCCTCTATCGAGGAGCCTTGCTGACCGAAATGGAGCTTGGGTTTGTCGAATGATTGAAGGCCGTCCTAAACGTCAAGGAAAGAATCCCTTTACTGGAGGGGCCAATGAGTCAAGAAAGTTATCCTGAAAAAAACACCTGGGACTGGAAAAAAGCATCCAGAGAAATTGTCGATGTCTCGCAGTGGATTGCATCGTTTTCCGAAGTCCAGGAATTTGCAGTCAGCCCTGATGGAGAAAGAATCGCGGCGATTGTAATGACTGATGATGACGCTTTCACTGTCTGTGTTAACGGTGAACTCTGGACTAACCGATTTGAAAAAGCATGGTCATTGAAGTTCAGTCCTGCTGGTGTTCTTTTCTGTATAGGGATGAATGACGATGAGTGGACAGTTATCCAAGAAGACCAACCATGGGAAGAAACGTTTGATTACGTGTGGAATATGAAGTTTAGCGCTGATGGCTCGGGAGTAGCGGTCAACGTCAGAACCTCCGATGGGTACAGCGTCGCTTTGAATGGCAATCCATGGGACAATAAATTTGAGCAGATGAGAAGCGTCGAGGTGAGTCCAGATGGAAAAAGGGCGGCGGGGAACGTTCAACTGGCGTCATTGGCTGAAGGGGACATATTCGGCTTCAAAAAGGGAGTCTGGGGCCTTGCTGTCGATGGAGAACTATGGGAAGCCAATTTTCTCAATGTTTGGGACTGTGTTTTTGACGCAGCGGGAACGAAGGTGGCCGCAGAGGTACGCTTGCTCTCCGGTTCCCAAACTATTGCAGTTGATGGGGCCCCATGGGACCAGGAGTTCAAGGCCGTGTGGCGACCAGCGTTTGTCCCAGGCGCACATGACGTGATCGCGCCCTGTCTGACTAAGGACGGTTGGCGACTTCTTGTTAACGGCAAACCTCTGTGGTCCAAATCATTTAATCAGGTATGGCATACGGTTTTCAGCCCTAACGGCGATAAGGTCGCCGCTGTTGTCTCGCCGGAATTCGGTAGATGGACCATTGGGGTTGAAGGCAATGTATGGAGAAATACCTTCGGTGAAGTCGTTTTGGCTCCAGTATTCAGCCCTGATGGGCGCCGAGTTGCGGCAGTGGCCAAAGACTCAGGGAATTGGAGCGTCATAGTCGACGATGTTCCCTGGAAAGAGACTTTTGACATGATGTGGGATCCGGTTTTTAGCCCTGACGGTCTTCACTTGGCAACTAGGGCTGCTCGAGGAACGGATTATTTCGTGATCGTCGACGGGAAAATTGTCACGCAGGCGTTTGATGACATGAGGGAGCCTGTTTTCAGTCCAGATGGCTCCAAGCTGCTTATTAAACCCATTGATAATGGTCGATATATTCGACGGATAGTTGATTTAAAAGATTTGGTCTGATGGCCAAGGAGTAAGCGATGTACGAGTTCGTCAGCGGCCCGTTGGTTTGGATAGCCTTCATAGTGTTTGTATCAGGGATGGTCTATCAATTCGTGACCATGCTTAGATCGGCTAAGAAGGACAAGGTTATCTATCCGTATATGAGCCTAAAATATTCGCTTAGGTCATTGTTTCACTGGATGATCCCATTTGCGTCCAGAAATATGAGGGCCAGATATGAAGTGACTATTGTGACTTTTCTGTTTCATATTTGCTTGATTCTGGTCCCTATATTCCTACTTGCGCACATAGCCATGTTCGAGTTTGCTTGGGGTTTGAAATGGGGGGCTTTATCCCAGGTGGCCGGGACTTATATGACGATAATCGTTGTCCTGGCAAGCTTGTTTTTCTTAATTAGGCGACTGATGATGCCCGAAATTCAATTCGTAACCTACCCCTCAGATTATTTGTTGCTTGCAGTCGCGGCGGCCCCATTTTTCACCGGTCTGGCCGCCAACCAGCAGTGGTTTGACTACCAAACAACTGTGGTAGTTCATATGATCACCGGATCAGTAATGCTGATGGTTATCCCTTTTACAAGATTGAGCCACATGCTCTTCTTTCCCTTTACAAGGGCTTACATGGGGTCTGAATTCGGCGCGGTTCGCAACGCCAAGGATTGGTAAGAAGAGATTGAAACGGAGGATACAGCCCATGGGTTTACCAGCGATTCCGATAGTTAGCGATCCTGGTTTGGATGAAACCGTTAAGGAGCTCACCCCGGAAAAGATAGCAAACGTTGTCAACAGGATATTAGACAATGAAACGGCAGCGAGGTTCAAGGTCTACATGAAGACCTGCGTTCATTGTGGTCTCTGCTCGGACGCTTGCCATTGGTTTTTGTCTAATGATCGAGATCCGCGATTTTCGCCGGTAGGAAAGGTTAAACAGACTCTTTGGGAAATAATCCGGAGGAAAGATTCTCTGAATCCCGCCTTTCTTAAGGAATGTTCTCGGATAGCTCATACTGAATGCAATGTGTGCCGAAGATGTAGCATGTATTGCCCCTTCGGTATTGACATAGCATACATGATTATGGTTGTCCGCCGGATCTGTAGTGAACTGGGAATGGTTCCTCAGTTTCTTCAGGATACTGTCAACAGCCATTCGGTCACTCAGAACCAGATGTGGGTCAAACAGGATGAGTGGATTGATACGTTGCAGTGGCAGGAAGAAGAAGCCAGGGGAGAAATAAAGACCGCACGCATTCCTTTGGATAAGGAGGGAGCGGACGTTTTCTATTCGGTGATAGCGCCTGAACCCAAAATTCTTGCTCAACTTATCGGCAACATTGCTCAAATCATGGCTGTAGCAAAAGTTGACTGGACGATGCCATCTTTTGACGGATGGGACAATAGCAACATGGCGATGTACTCGGGTGATTTCGAGACCATGGGTCGTGTAGAAAGATATCACCATGAGGCGGCTCTAAAGCTCAAAGCTCGAAGGATTGTTATGGGAGAGTGTGGACATGCTTTCAGAGGAGCTGCCTATGACGGTCCGAAATGGCTCGGGTGGCGGCAGCCCCCTATTCCTCTGATACACGCCGTAGATTTCTATCATGAACTCATCACGACTGGCCGCATAAAGATCGCCAAGAAATTTGAGACACCAGTCACGGTCCAGGAACCTTGCAATATCGTCAGAGGGCGGGGATTGGGGCAAAAGCTCAGAGAAATAATTGCGGCGACGTGTGAAGATTTTCGACCACCCGATCCTGATTTCGAACACAATTATTGTTGTGGAGCAGGTGGAGGTGCGATCAATTGTGGTCCTCCCTGGAAAACATCAAGAGTTAAGGGGAACAGGGTGAAGGCTGAGCAGTTGGCTGCTACGAAAGCCAAAATTATTATCACGCCCTGTCACAATTGTCACAGTGGAATCGAAGACATCGTCGGTGGTTACAAGTTGGGCATGCACGTAAAGTTTTTTAGCGAGATACTCATGGAAGTGATGGAAATCCCTGACGAGATCAAAGTTTAACTGATGAAAGTTTTTAATTCACAAAATGCCCAGAAAAAGGGAGTGGATACATGCGTAAGACAAATCTGAGAATAGCTCTAGTTACGCTCGCTCTTTGCGCAGCGATGGTTATCGGTGGGACAAAGCTTATCCACTCCAAGTCTCCCGTAAGCCAGCAGCCTGCAAAAGAATTGAGCACGCCTATAATCATCGACCACAAGGGAAACGCAGTAAAGCTGGATCGTGCTCCTGTGGTCTTTGATCATGACACACACACCAAGGTCCTCCTTAAGGACAATCCGGATAATTGCGCCTTGTGTCATATAGTGAAGGAGAAGGATCCGTCTCTAGTGGGTTCTGAGGCGCTCGTGTTTAAGTTCCCAAAGACAAGTGTCGATATGAACGACAAGCCGGCCATCATGTACGCCTACCACAACCAGTGCATAAACTGCCACAAGAAGATGCGATCAGAAGGTAAGAAGAGTGGGCCGGAAATTGGAATGTGCGGCAAATGTCACGACCGGAAGGCCAAAACAACCAAAATGTCATGGTCCTGGAAACCGATATTTAATTACAAGGACCACGCAAAGCACGTAGAAACAGTCAAGAAACTCGAAGGTTCGGTCCCTTTGAATATTGCGGGAAAAGTGCAGGTTGTTGGAGATGTAAAGGATGCAAACAAGAACTGTATGGTCTGCCATCATCTGTATGATGAGAAGCTAAAAAGCCTGTACTATAAAGAAAACACGGAAAACAGTTGTTCCTCCTGCCACAAATCAACGACTCAGAAAAATGTCAGATCCATTTCGGACGTGTCCCATGCGGCTTGTATAGGATGTCACATGAAGGTCGGGGATGTGATCGCAAAGGAACGTAAAAAATCCGGCCGGAAGCATGAAGCCAAGGAACAGGAAAAAAAGACCGGCCCGATTGAATGCAAAGGATGTCATGGGGATCACAAATCTCTTCCCCTCAAAGATATAGCCCTGATACCGAGGCTTGATAGAGGCCAGAAGGACGTAATTGATCTTACGACCCCTGAAAAGCCTGATGCTCAGCAGATACCAGGGCAAGGTCCCAGGATGAAGGTTGTGCCCTTTAACCACAAGTCTCATGAACCAAGAGCGCAATTCTGCAACTCATGTCATCATCACTCACTCGAAAAATGTTCCAATTGCCACTCACTCACCGGTGACACCAAAAAGGGTGGCGGAATTAGCTATGAACAGGCCTTTCACCTGATAAGCGCCAAAGATTCCTGCGCCGGATGCCATCAGACCACGGTCACCAGTCAAAAATGCTATGGATGTCATCAGTGGAGACAGTCAAGCGCTCTACCTCAATCATCTTGCCCTGTTTGTCATCAGGGACCATCACAAGGAAAATTTCCAGAAGCGCCACCGATTACTCTTGATCTGGATAAGGACAAATTTCCCGAGAAAGTCATAATCAAGGGCTTGGAAAAGGAATTCAAGGCGGTGGATTTTCCTCACGCAAAAATTGCCAACAAATTGAATTTGATTTCCAACGACAGCTCACTAGCCAGAACGTTTCATGCCGCAAAGGGCCAGAACACTATATGTTTCGGTTGCCATCATGGGTTGGCGTCCAGCGGAAATCAGCCCAATAAATTTCCAGCGTGCGCGACCTGCCACGGAAAACCGTTTAATCCAAGCAATCCTGGCAAACTAGGAACCCTGGGGGCGTACCACCGCCAATGTATAGGGTGTCACCAGGCAATGAACCAAAAACCGCTTGGGCTGGAATGTGTAAAATGCCACGCTGAAAAAAAGACCCCGAGAAAGGTCAACTTGCAGACTACGGAAGAACCTCCACAAAAGTAAGCTCGTCAAAGCTTTAACAAAAAGGAGACCAAGATGCCGCACATTCTTTGGGAATTTTTCACTCATACAAAAGAAATGGAATATCTTATCGTAATCATGTATCTCTTCCTATTTATCTCTTTCTGGAGGTTCCTGACATATAAGGACAAAGATTGAATATAACCAGGAACGTGTTGCGCCGGATCAAGGGGACCAAAAAAGGAGACTGTCAAAGATGGACAACAGTAGAAGAAATTTCTTTAGGGTACTAGCAGGTCTTGGCTTGTCAGCTTCACTTGGCGGCACGAGCATTGCCAGGGCTGATGGCGGCCTACTTCCAGGGTATCCTAATCAGTTCGGGGTCCTGGTCGATACGACCGTGTGCATTGGATGCAGAAGATGTGAGTGGGCCTGCAAAGAGTGGAACAAGCTACCCGATCAGATGGACCTCAAGGAATATGAAAAAGATCAGAGCGTGTTTCAAGACGTCAGGCGTACCCATGCTAACACATACACGGTAGTAAATCGTTTTGAAAACCCTAGGGATTCATCCAAACCCATATTCGTAAAGAAACAGTGCATGCACTGTTACGAGCCAGGTTGCGCATCTTCATGTTTTGTCAAAGCGTTTACCAAGCGACCTATCGGACCGGTCACTTACGACGCTTCTCTTTGCGTAGGATGTCGTTATTGCATGGCTGCGTGTCCATTTGACATCCCCGCTTACCAATATGACAACCCGTGGACACCGGAAGTCACCAAATGCACATTCTGTTTCGATCGGATTTCCAAAGAAGGCGGAATTCCTGCTTGTGTATCTATATGCCCTGTCGAGACCATGACTTTTGGGAAACGGACTGATCTGATCGACCTTGCTCATAAGAAAATTATGGACAATCCGGGAAGATATGTGAATCACGTTTATGGTGAAACCGAGGTCGGCGGCACTAGCTGGATGTATCTATCGGCCGTGCCATTTGACAAAATCGGATTTCGCACTGATCTTGGAACTACACCGATACCGACGCTAAGTAAACCGTTCCTGTCTCTGGTTTCTCCTGTATTTATCGTGGTTCCAGCTCTGGCTATGGGGATGTATAGCTTCAAGAAGCGTAGGGACGAGATTGAAAAAGATGAAATCAAAAAGGCTCTGGAGAAAAAGGAGGGCAAATAATGGAATCGACTCCCGCGACGATGAAGCTCGAATCCTCCTGGATGCGGGATAAAATCTTTTTAGGCATGACCTGGGGAGATTATGTACGCAGTAACTTTACGAAGTTTAACGCAGTCGTCGCCCTCATCCTGTTAGTGGGGATTCCTGTAATATTGTATAGGATCATATTTGGATTGGGCCCATCGACCAATCTCTCCGACAACAATCCATGGGGAATATGGATAGGGTTTGATATGCTTTGCGGAGTTGCGCTGGCTGCCGGTGGATTTGTGATCGGAACGGCCGTCCACATTTTCGGCATGAAAGAATACGGATTTCTTTTTCGGCCTGCAGTCCTGACAGGTTTTTTGGGATACCTCTTCGCAATTATTGCCCTGACTTTCGATTTGGGAAGATATTATAGACTACCCTATCCAATGTTTGTGTCGTGGGGCGTAAGTTCGGTGCTGTTTCTCGTAGCCTGGCATGTGGCGCTATATCTTAGTTGTCAGTTCGTAGAGTGGTGCCCGGCCATTTTCGAGTGGCTCAATATGAAAAAGGCTCGTAAAATATTTATTAAAGCTACATTAGGTGCTACAATATTTGGAGTTTGCCTCTCCATGCTTCACCAGTCTGCGCTGGGATCAATTTTCTTGCTCATGCCGGAAAAGCTTCATCCTTTATGGTATTCAGAATACATTCCTTTATTTTTTTTCATGTCAGCGGTTGTTGGCGGAATCGCTATGACAATAATAGAGAGCAGCGCTTCTCACAAAATTTTTAGCCATCAGATCAAAGTACACGATCCCGAACATCTGAACAGAGTAACTCTGGGATTGGGGAAAGCTGCGTCTGTAACTCTTTTTGCCTATTTTTTTATGAAAATGATCGGCCTGGCTCACGGTGACACCTGGTCGTATCTTGATACGCCTTATGGATATTTATATTTGGTAGAGGTTTTCGGATTTGTTTTACTCCCAGCTATGATATTTATGTACGCCGTACAGAACAACCTGGCCGGCTGGGTAAGAGGTTGCGCAATCTATACGGTTTTCGGAATAATTTTGAATCGTCTGGACCACTCGATAATCGCATACAACTGGCATCTCGCGTGGAAAGACAGGTATTTTCCATCCTGGATGGAAGTCGTACTGACCATTACGGTGGTAACAATTGGAATTTTGACATTTCAATGGATTATGAATAGGATGCCGATACTCTATGAGCACCCTGATTATGAACCGGAAGAACATTGACGGATTGTTTCTTCGAGGTAAAAACCATGGCAAAGAAAATTATGGTAGTGGATGATGAGGCTCATCTTGTAAAATATTTGACCACGTTTCTTGAGGACTGCGGATATGAAACCTGTTTTGCCTCAAACGGAGAAGAAGCCTTTGAAGTCCTACAGAAAGAAAAACCTGACCTGGTAACATTGGACCTCCAGATGCCTAATGAAACCGGCACACGGTTTTACCGGAACATGACAAAGCATAAATCGTTCAAGGATCTGCCGGTGATAATTATAAGCGGCCTTCCCGGACGTCACCTTGCGGTGTCCAAGCCTTTCGCCGTGTTTGACAAACCTATTGACAGGGATGCTTTACTCCTGGAGATCAAGAAGGCTATAGGATAGCGCAAGCGCCGGTAAAAGTTATTTCGTGATCTTTCAGAGTATCTTAGGCAAATTAATTTAGTTCTTCTATCGACGCGCATTCCATAGGGACCGGTTTTAAAATCGATCCCTATTTGATTTTTAGGACGGAGAGTTACAATGCCGGAGCTTCCCAACTACGATTGGAAACGCTTGCTCGATGCCCTACCATGTTATGTTACGCTTCAGGACAGTGAACTGAATATTTTGTGGAGCAATAGCGCCCATCGACGGGATTTTGGCGCCATCAAGGAGAGGACATGCAGGAAATTATATAAGATTAAGGAATCCCAATGCGGCGACTGTATAGTCAAAAAGACCCTCGAGGATGGCGCTGTCCACTCAAGGGAACTGTCCCTGGTCTTGAAGAAGGGGACAAGAGTTAGCGTGGTCGCTTACTCATCCCCATTTTATGACAACCTTGACAGACTGGTTGGAATAATTGTGACGTCGGTCAATATTACCTCTGTCAAGGAAATGCAGAAACAACTCATAATGGTGGGGCAAACCGTGGCTGGGATGGCTCACAGTATCAAGAATATAATGATGGGCCTTGACGGTGGAATATATATTGTTAACAGTGGGATAAAGGGGAATGATCAAAAGGAGATCAAGGACGGGTGGGAAATTGTGCTCCTTAATTTTGAAAAACTCTCCCACCTCGTCAAAGATATACTTTATTGTTCAAGAGAGAGAGAACCAAATTTCAGGTTGGTAAACCCGAATGCGGTTGTAACGGAAGTATACAATCTGTTCAAGGATCTAGCCGCTCGATACGCAATTGAGATACATCTCGATTTGGATGCCGCAGTGGAAGAAACCGTGGCAGATCCAGAAGGTCTGCACACTGTTTTAACGAACCTGGTGACTAATGCGATGGACGGCTGCAAAATGGACTTATGGAAAGATACTCATCTACTCGAAATTAGAACTCGAACGGGTTTTGACGGCTCAACTATAATTGAGGTCGCCGATAACGGGGTCGGGATTGATAAGGAATTGAAACACCATGTGTTCGAGGACTTTTTTACTTCCAAAGGAGATAAAGGAACCGGTCTGGGATTAATGGTAACTCAAAAAATCATGAAAGAACATGGAGGTAGCATTACTTTCCGGTCCAGGCCATCCCAAGGAACTACTTTTGTTGTCAGCTTCCCCAAGAGAAACCTTCCCCCTATCCCAGCGCAAAACCACTGATACTTGTGGAGAAGGAAATGCCCGGACTCCGATGTGGCTGACTCCGGGCGCCATCATGTTATTTCTTCGCTGCGGCGGCTCGTTTCGAGGCCTTCAAAGGGTTAATCTTCTGCGCTTCTTCAACCTGTTTTTTCTCGAGATGGGTTGCGAAATTGCAGTCTCCAGTATTCCACTTGGAAGCCGGATTAGCCGCTACCAAGCAATATACCTCTTCTTCAAAACTTGATGTTCTGTTGCAACCCTGACATTTGTCAATAATGGTGAGGCAGCGCCCCCCGTTGAAGTTACAACCTTTTTTGGTCATGAATGAACAACTCGCGCCTTTTCTGACAGTATCGCAATGCATATGTAGATCCTCCGGTAGAAGTCTGAGCTATTTAATAAAATAAGGTTACGCTAAAACTTAGTAATTTACTAATAATTGACTATTGGTTCAAGAGTAAAGTTCCAAAACCAGCTTCTGATTTGAAAATATTTCATCGCGCAATTCGAACTTTGCTTCATCACAGGGTTTTCAGTTGCCTTTTTCCAGTTTGTCACGGATCGAAGCGGAATAGGCCAATGCCAGCAAGATTGAATTGAACTTTGTCTGAGCCGTATCTCCCCTCGATGTCAACACAATTGGAGTCGTGCCCGGACCGGCTGTGATAATCCCTCCGATATCGACCATCAACCCAAGGCTGCCCATAGTTTTTGAAAGCATCTTGTAGAGAACATTTGCGGTATTTATTTCCGTAGCTACAAGGCAGTTCGCGTCACCCATTATCCTGCCCTGATAATGCTTTTCTTCCGCCACTTCCGGCGCAGTCGCCAGATCGAAGGACAAAGGACCTTCCACAATTAGGGGCCCGTACTTTTGTTCAAGGTCTTTGGATAAAGCCTCAGCTTCTCCGGCAACCAGTGTAGCAGGTATGGCAGCCGTCTCTTTCTCAACAGCGGTGATGATCGCAAGTTTCAAAGGTAGATCTCTCCCGACCACTCGACGCACCACATCAAGTTGATTTTCAATCGCTGTCAAAAGCGTCTGGGCGCTGGTAAAAGCCGGATTGACCGCAGCGTCCGACAGAGCGAAAAATCGCTTGTCAGGGAACACCAGAAGTCCACTGTACGTCGCCAGCTTGCGTTTGGGAGGATTGTCGGGATCCACGGTTGAAGGGTCCTGCTTGTAAATCGAGAGGGCCACATGAAGCAGTGCGGCGGTATCGATACTTCCCTTCATGATGATGAAATCAGGATGATCCACGAGGAATTTTCCAAATTCCTCCGCCATTGATTTCTTTTTCGCCTCATAGTCCGCAGCAAGCGGATCAGTCGGTATAACATGAACATCAGGATCATTTACCAGTGACAATCTCGCCTTGGATCGCTCTATAGCAGATAGGATATCATCTCGATCACCAACAAGAGCCAGGTTACGGACAAGTCCATATTCTTTGGCGTTCGTGGCCGCGAGCAATGCGTCTTCGTTGTCCGCTCCCACAAGAACCAGATTTGCCGGGTTGATCGTTTTCTTTTTTATTTCACCCGTAACGTCATCTAATAGAGTGGAAAATGAAAACGCTTCGGTTAGTGTGCCGGATGATTGGAGAACATGTAGGGCCTGCTTCATGCTGCGTGTTTCGAAACCATAATGCAAACGGCTTTCACCTTCAGCAGGGTTGACGTACATTTCAAACAGGTGATTGGCTATGAGATATTCGTGCTCCAGGGAGTCCACGCACATGACTGGAGTAAAGGGATTGTCAATGCGATCTCTTATTCTAACGAAAAGTTTCTGAAAATAAGGATCGCTTGCTCTCATACTGGTAACTATGATGAAATTGGGGCGCTCCGAAGAATCGCCCGAAGAACACATTTCCAAGGCCATGGCCGTGCTTTTTGCGTATGAATCAACCACGTGGTTAAGGGAGTTTGCGAGCTTCGCGGATATTTTCCCCGATTCGATGATCATGAGCAGCTCACAGACTTCCATCACACCGGTCCCCATATCCAGGGCGGCCAATCTGAATTGAGGGGGGATTGTGAAATTTTCCTGTTTCAGATGCTCTACGATTTTTGAAAAATCAAAGTTTATCAGGATCTTGTTCGCATCCTGAGCAGCCAGTTCTCTGACTATGCGAGGCCCAATCTTGCGCACTACCGAGGCAAAAAGCTCATCCAGGCTTAGCGCCAGTAGATTGAGACTATCCTGCTCTATCCCTTTAAGTTCGGAAATAATTGCCGCTATAGACTTTAAGGGGGTTACCTTTACGTAACCTTTTAGACTCTGTTGTAATTCTCTGGAGCCCGGGCGGAAGAGAAAATTTAAATCCTGGGCCGCAAGGGTTGAAAATGACAGTGGACTGCACAGCGAAGCGTTTATCGCTGCTTGACCCCTCTGACCTTTCAGGAGTTGGACCAACTCCCAGGCAATGAGAGCGCTCCGGTTGAGCGAAGAATTATGCAGGCGCTTCCAGGATTCATCCCTAACATTCTCAGTTAACACATAGATTCCGTCCGGCAAGGGCCCCAAATCCCCTCCCCCACACACGACATCCGTCACCTCGGCTAGCTTGACTCCATTCTTGATCAGAATGTTCATTATCTGGAGAGCCAGGCCCTCGGGCGAGACACCAAAGGTACGGAAATCAATTTCGCCCCTGAACAAAACTACAAATCCCTGAACAGCCAAGACATAAACAGCGTAGCGTTTGGCTATTATCGCAACAGTGATTGTTCGACGAAGTTTGGCGAATGAACGAAAGACCACCTGTTTGCTCAATTCAGGAGCTTTTCTACGAACAACGTTTTTAAGGATCATCCTGATTAGCGGATGTTGATGGCCGGTTGTAGCGCTGTGACAGAGTGTCGAGACATAGAGCGATAGAAGTTCACCATAGGACCGAACAATTTCTTTCTTGTTTCTTACTTCCTCGAGCCCACCTTCTAGTCGGTTTAAAAATCTAGCCAGCAAATCTCTATTTTCAGGAGTTTCCGAAATTTTTTCCAACTGCCTCAGCTTTGGCACCGCTTCGTCGTACAAAAACGACCCAAGTTCACTGAAATCAGCGTCAATTTTCTTGGATTTATTGAAAAGTTCCTTTAGTTTTGGGAAAGAATAGGCCGGGACCGCGACCTGACTGGAAGATTTCGTCGCCGTAGGGATCCGGTCAAAATATCCAGTGGCAGTCAGAATCTGGTCAATTTCGGAAAACAATTCATTAAATTTAGGAGTAGGGCTCTTCAAAATTAAGGGTTATCCTTGAAATGCCTTTCTAGTAGATCATTCCATCTCTTGTCGGTGAAATCCTGCAACCTTGAAAGATTCTCAGCCGAGATCTTTCTGAAACGAGTCTGCCCTTTGACGTAATCCGCTACTGTCTTCTTCCGACCCTTTTCGGCAAGCGCTAGGGAACGTGAGGTCAGGCGAAACTTGCCTTCAGAAATTTCGAACAGCGCATGAATACCGGTTTCTACTGCAAGTTTTCCCATCTTGACAAGATCCTTGTTTGGAAACCCCCATCCTGGCGGGCACGCGGCGTGGACCTCAATGTAACGTGGCCCTTTGACATCCTTGGCAAATTTGAATTTGTCGTAAAGATCAAACGGAAATGACGGCGAGGCTGTAGCTATGTACGGGAGATTGTGAGCCTCGACTATCCTGACCATGTCCTTCTTATGCTGAAGCTTGGCAAGAATTGGAGTAGTGGATGTTACCGCCCCTACCGGGCTTGCGCTCGATCTCTGAGTCCCTGTGTTCATGTATCCTTCATTATCATAACAAACATAAATGAAATCTGTCCCTCGTTCAAGAGCGCCGGACAAGGCCTGGATTCCAATGTCATAAGTCCCGCCATCTCCTGCAAAAGCCACTACAGTGTATCCGGTTTTCCCTGTGGCGCGAAGACCGGCGACAATGCCTGTTGCCGAAGCCCCAGTAGCGGCAAACGGATTGTTGATACAGACTACTTTAACGGGTGTTATTGGATAAACCCCGTGCAGGACCGTCATGCAACTGGCGGGAACAGCTACTATGGTTTTCCCTTCATCAAGCGCCTTTAGGGCGTGTCTGTAAGTGAGCATCAGACCACAGCCGGCGCAAGATCTTGTGCCAGGTAATATCATCTCTGTTTTAGGAAGTTGTCTAATTGAGCTTGTAGGCATAAAGAATCACCTTCAATTCCTGATGAATTCGTCTACTTTTTCAATAAAGCCCTCTGATGAACCAATTAGAGGGAACTAGAGGTCACGCACGTCAAGCCAACAGTGTTTGGTTTCTCCCCCTACACATTTAAGGGTCGCCTGGGCTAATTGATCAGGCCTAACATCTCGCCCTCCCAATCCCACGATATAAGAAGAGATCAGGGGCCTATGTTCTGAGTCGTACATAGCGGCTTTGGCATCCATGGCCAGTGCGCCCTGATATCCGTAGCTAACATCCTTTTCGAAGAAGGTTACAGTTTTCAGGCCGGCGAGGCTCTCCACCATCTCAACTCTTGGGAAAGGCCGATAAACTCGAACACCTACAACACCCGCCTTAACGCCTTCGTTTCTCAACTGATCCGCTGCCAGGGTGCATTCTGAAGCAAGGGAGCCCATGCTCACCATGGCGTGTTCAGCGTCATCCATACGATACGTCCAAACCGAGGCTCCCCAACTTCTTCCAAAAATTGCCGAGAATTCCTCATCTGCAGACTTAATTTCGTTCACAGACTCAAGGATGTCCTGTTGCAAACGATATCGGAACTCCATGTATCCGGGCATCAACCTACCTTCAGGGTCAGGTCTCGGATCGCTCAGAATGAGAGGGTTGACATTCATGAGAGTATGCCCGTCCATTCCAGATCTGTCCTCCAAGGGTGGTAGGAATCCATCGACTTCTTCCTGCGACGGCACATCAACCGGGGTGCTGGTGTGGGATAGAATAAAACCGTCATAACATACCATGATCGGTATCTGAATCCGCTCGGCGACCCTATAAGCCTGTATTACACTGTCCAGAACTTCCTGGGAATTCCTGCAATAAATCTGAATCCAACCGGTATCTCTCTGGGACACCGTATCCTGCTGATCGTTGAGAATGGTCCATGGCGCCCCGACTCCACGATTAACACAGGCCATCACAATTGGAACCCTGCTCCCGGCCGCCCAGTGCAGCATTTCGTGCATGTATAAGAGGCCATTGGCGCTAGTCGCCGTAAACACCCTCGCTCCAACCTGGGATGCGGCTACAACGGAAGCCAAGGCCGAATGCTCACTCTCAACAGTAATATACTCGGCCTTCAGTGACCCATTTTCCACCATTTCCGCAAGCTCTTCAGTCACTGGGGTTTGAGGAGTTATAGGATAAGCGGAGATTACCTGAACGCGACACAATTTTGCCGCCAGAGCGGCGGCTGTGTTAGCTGTTATTATTTCAATTCGCCCCATTTACACGACCTGTATTTCATTTATTGGACTTTGCTGATGTAGTAATCAAAGTCGATATTGTGTTGAAAGTTTTATGGGATACTATTCTACTTGTCATCTACCATCTCGATGGCTTTTCTAGGACATTCTTCGGCGCATATACCGCAACCTTTACAATATGTTAAGTTGATCTCGAGAGGAAATGTAGAGGATATGACTCCATCCGGGCAATAAAGCCAGCATAATAAGCAAGAATCCTTTTTAGAGCACTTATCGTGATCAATTCTGGGTGTTTGAGATCGCCAATCCCCTGTCTTTCCAGCTTCTCCCTCTGCCGGCTTCGAGATGGTTCGGATAGGTATGGAATTTTCTGCCAAAATACGCTCCTGTTTTACAAACTGATTCAGTTGCTGAAGAAATAGGGATCAAGCCCATTATCCATGCGCAGCGACGGAAAGACTTCCGATCTCTGAGACCTCAGTTCTTTGAAAAGCCAGATCCAGGGCTTTGATATTTCGTTCGAGAGATTTTCCTTTGAATTTCTTCTCTATGGCCTTGCGTACGTTTTCCATTGAAACGAAATTTGTCGCAGCCACCAATGGCCCCAGAATGGAGGTGGAAACAAGGACGTTGCCCTCTATGATCAACCCCGCCTCTTCTGAACAGTGATATGCGTCTGATATCGCAATCTTGAATTGACCCTGCAAATTCAGATCATTAGCTGATTTAGAAGAGTTTATTACTAGAAGGCCCCCAGTTTTAAGATTGGAAGTCACGTTCACCATTTCGAGAAGATTGTCATCCAGCACAACGGCTATGTCAGGAAACAGAACATTTGAGAAAGTTCGAATCGGTTCAGGGGAAATCCGGGTGTGAACACTGACAGGGGCGCCACGCCTTTCGGAGAAGTATGTGGGCTTTGCGCTGACTCCCTTGAAGCCTGAATAATACGCAGCCTCAGTGAACATCTTAGCCGCTGTAACGGCCCCCTGTCCGCCGCGACCGTGCCATATTATTTCATAGTTTTGATTTGATTTCATGATCGATCCTTAATTATTAAAGCCCCTTATAATAATTAAGGATCGATTGGGGGTCAAGCAAGAAATTTTGAGGAATTTTCACTTCCGCAAATAAGCAGCGCCCTAATATCGCCCTGTTACTGATCTACTCGGGGTCCTTTTTGGGGAGAGCCTTCCTGGTGGAGAACATTTTCACAAGCTTTCGCCATCCAACGGCAAGGACAATTGCAGTCTTTATGAATTTTGTGCCCATGTCCTTTCCGGAAACTAAATGGGCATGCAAGTGGAATATGACCTGTCCTCCGCCCTTGTTCACATTGATGAAAAACCTGTAGCCAGTATCCGCTACCCCCAAATCCCGCGCTAATTTCTTCGCTACCATTCCGATGTGGCTCAATATTGGATCGCCATCAGGAACATCATTCAAGGTTGGAATATGTATTCGGGGCACTACAAGGATGTGAATGGGGGAAGCCGGGTTTGCGTCCCAAAAGGCTACCACGAGATCATCCTGGTAAACTATTTTCGCTGGAATCTTTCCTTCTATTATCTTGCAAAAAATACAGTCGGCCATAGGGAACCCTTTCAAGATGAGTTGAGTAATTCTTACGCAAAAAACTCAAATCAGCCAAAAGAAAAATGATTCAAGTCTATTCTTTTAAGCTGAATATTCGAATAAACCTTGCCACTTTCAAATTCTTTACCGTAGTGCTAGAATTTTTACCGGTGTTTTCAATAAACTCAAATTCAGGGCTGTAATTTATGCAAGAGCAACCGGTAACCGAATCTACGGCCTCACACGCCCTTTCATTACAGACCAAGTTCAGTCTCGGTATTATTGCCATACTGGGGCTATTCACATGCCTACTGTCTTACGGCCTGTATAGGCAGCTCGAAAATTCCCTGATCTCCAATGTGTATGAGAAGTCCGAGATCATCCTCGCCGAACTGGAGGCTACACGCAAGTATGTCGCAGAAATATTAAGACCGAAGGTCTCTACTCTGGTTGCTTCCGACGAGTTCATCCTGGAAGCCATGTCCACGGCGTATGTTTCCAGGCAAATAATGGAACGGTTTCAGACGACCTTTCCGGATTTCGGGTACAAAAGAGCGGCGATCAATCCGAGAGAATTACGAAACCAAGCGGACGCTTTCGAAAAGGACGTACTTCTGAGATTTGAGCAGGACCCACGTCTGAAGGAATGGCACGGCATAGTCAGAAGAGATAACGAGCGGTTTTTTGTACGGATGTCCCCCATATACACGGAAACTTCCTGCTTGAGATGCCATGGGACCCCTGATGAAGCGCCGGCCAAATTAATAGGACTTTACGGACCGGAATTTGGATTTGGCAGAAAACAGGGAGACATTAGCGGGATGGATGTGCTTTCGTTCCCCGTTGAGAGCGCTATGGGACAGATTCGGAGGCGGGCCTTGGGTGTGTTGGGGCCAGGGCTCCTGGCTATTGTGGCCGCGATGATTATGGTCATCGCCCTGTTCAAAACATTAGTTGTTAACAGAATCGGATTCGTTAAGGAATTCTTCTCGGAGTTTGTTTCCGATGGAGGAGATCTTAGTCGTAGAATTGAGACCAAGCAGAATGACGAAATAGGGAGACTCTGTTCTTCGTTCAACGTCATGGCGGACAAACTTAACAATATTATGAAAGAGAGGGACACTCTCCTCGTTGAATCATACGAACAACGTGAAAAGATGCGTTCCATCATCGATGGTATCACCGACAAGCTTATGTTGATAAAGCCTGACAGATCGGTCCTTATGGCCAACAAAGCCTCAATTTCAGAGATACACGGAAATCAGCAGGACCTTAAATGTTATCAACTGATTCATGAACTCGATACTCCTTGTTCCGGCTGCCTTCTCGAGAAGACCATTGACGAGAAAACACCGACATTCGGTGAGGTATGTCACGGAAATAAGGAGATTTACCTGGCTCATTTCTATCCCATCCGCAACAGGCAAACCGGACAGGTTGAAAGTGTGGTTCATTATTGCAAGTCAATAACTGAAAAGAAGCGGATGGAGCAGCACATGATGCAGGCCGAGAAACTTGCGTCGCTTGGACAGATGGTGGCGGGTGTGGCTCACGAGCTGAACAACCCGCTAGGATTGATCCTTTTTTACTCAGAACTGCTGAAAAAGGAACTTCCTGGAGAATCCGGGCATCTCATGGACATCGAGGTAATCGAAAAACATACCGAGACATGCCGCACCGTGGTCAGGGATCTGCTCCATTTTTCGAGAAACGTCGAAACGATACCGGTTCCAGGGCTCCTCAACGACAGCATAGAGCAAGTGATACTAGTGCTGGAGAAACAGTTCTCGAAAGATGGAATTAGAGTAGAGAGAAATTTCGATTGCTCGCTTCCTCCGATTTGTTTTGACGACAACAGGCTGAAACAGGTCTGGATGAATCTGATACTCAACGCAAGACACGCTATCAAGCACAGCGACGGCGTAATAACTGTGAGCACGTCCTGTAACAAAAAGAGCGGATTAGTCTCAGTGACTATAAGAGATAACGGAGAAGGAATGGCGCCTGAGATTATTAACAAGATCTTCGACCCATTCTTCACCACCAAGAAGACAGGGGAAGGAACAGGGCTGGGTCTGTCCGTAAGCTACGGAATTGTAAAGGATCATGGAGGAGAAATCACAGTTTGGAGTGAGTTGACAAAGGGCTCCACTTTCACGGTCACTCTCCCCGAAAAAGTCAGGGAACAGGCTCATGGGTAGCGAGATGGATTTTCAGAATCATTTGCCTGCGCTGCTCGTTGTGGATGATGAACCAGATTTTCTTCGCGGTTTGGCCAGAAGCATACCTAAAGAAATACCATACAGGGTGTTGACTGCATCAACCGGCGCTGAAGCCCTGGACGTGATAGACGGGCAGCCAGTGGAACTAGTCCTAACGGATATACGAATGCCCGACATGAATGGGATCGAGCTTCTGGATGAAATTAAAGTTCGCGACCCATTTATCACCGTTGTCGTAATGACGGCTTATGGAACAATAGAAACAGCGATAGAAGCCATAAAAAAGGGAGCTTATGATTTCGTCCAAAAGCCGTTTACGCCGGATGAGATTAACCGCCTGCTTAAAAAGGCGCTGGAACGCAATAACCTTGTCAGGGAAAATATTAATTTAAAGAATAAACTAACCGCTTCTTCCGCCGCGGATCTTTTCATGTGGGGCGGGCCTGGAATTAGAAAGATAGTCAGAACGATCAGGACTGTAGCGTCTCTGAACGTTACGGTCCTAGTTAGAGGTGAATCCGGGACAGGCAAGGAGATTGCAGCCAGACACATTCACTTGCTCAGCCCAAGGTCGGAACGCCGCATGGTCACGGTAAACCTCCCTACCCTACCGGAATCTCTGCTGGAATCGGAGCTTTTCGGATACTCAAAGGGGGCGTTTACTGGCGCTGATACCGAGAAAAAGGGCCTTATTCAGGAGGCTGCGGGGAGCACATTGTTTCTGGATGAGATAGGCGACATTTCGCCGGCTATCCAGACCAAGCTTCTGAGACTCATCCAGGAAAAGGAAATAAAACCACTGGGTTCGTCAGTAGCCAAGTTGCTGGATGTGAGAATAATAGCTTCCACCAACAGCGATCTTGAGGCCAAAATAGAGGACAGATCGTTCAGGGAAGACCTTTTCTACCGACTTAACGTTGTGTCGATCCTGATGCCGCCGCTCAGAGAAATTCCCGAGGACATACCCATACTCGCCCAGAGGTTCGTGCATGAAGCTTCCGGCGAATTCAATCTTCCTCCAAAGAAAATTTCAGTCGAAGCTGCAAGACATCTTGAGAGTCAACCCTGGCCGGGCAACATAAGGCAGTTGCGCAATGTGATTCAGAAAGCCTTGATATTCAGCAAGGGAGAGCGCCTGGAGTTGGGTGACTTCAAGGAAGAGCCTGACAAGGCCGATCTAAATCGTGAGAATGCCGGAGACATAAAGTTACCGTTTAGAGTGGCAAGGGATAAACTCGTGAACGATTTTACGGGCAGATACCTCTCCCAGGCGTTGAAGCGCAATGGCGGCAACATCTCAGCGGCGGCTCGTGAAAGTGGTCTGGAGAGGCAGCACTTTCAAAAACTGATCAAGAAACTGGGGATAAAAATTACTTCGTTTCGGTCCGGGCGCCAATAACAATTGCGCTGCAACGGAAAGTTGCACAGGTATTTTGAACAGGCCTAGTCTAGACAATTCAACGTTGTGCAACCCTACTGATCATTTCTTATATCGCATCGAGACAAGACCTGATGTCTCCACCGCACTGGCTCCGGACATAACAGCCTGAACATCCTAACTAATTTACAATAACTACTTTCTGGCACAGTTAATGCTGCCCGTTTTACGTTCAACGAAAACGCCTGCTGTAGGGGCGATCGTTGAGTCTCGGCGGCGCGTCCTCACGCGTTTCATTAATTTTGCTTGGGATATACCATTAAGAAAGGATGTGGCTATGTCAGGAGAAGCAACAAATCTCTACGGAAAACAGTCAGTTCTCGAAAGTGAAGATTGGTGGGCTGTATGGTTAGGGCTGTTCGTCTTTCTGCTGGGGCTCGGCCCGATCTATGGAAAGGACCTCCTGGGCTGGGTGGTCCAGAATACGGTTTGGGTTGACATCAGCAAATCATTCAAACCAATTTCAGCCGGATACGCGTCCATGTCTGGAATAACCTCCGCCGTGTTAACTTATATCTTTATGCTGGTCCTCACATCCATCGGCATTGTCGCGATGGGAAAGAACCTAAAAAGGTACATCGTCAGTTTCACCATAATTTTCTGGATCGTGTTCGGATGCATGGTCGCCGGTAACTACGCCTATATAGCGGCCACCCCGGACAAACAGGCGGCTTTTAAGATACCATGGTCCTTGAGTTTAGGCGAAATGGGTTTTGTCATAGCCATGATTATTGGCCTGATCATTGGGAATTTCTTCCCGTCAGTCGCCAAATTCCTGGAAGACGCGGCAAAACCTGAATGGTTCATAAAGACAGGTATAGTTATCCTTGGCGCGGCTATCGGAATAAAGGCCGTCGGAGCTTTGGGGCTCGCGAGCACGGTTATAGTTCGTGGAGTCTGCGCCGTGGCCGAAGCCTACTTGATTTACTGGCCTGTAGTTTACTACGTCTCACGCAGATATTTTAAATTTACGCCGGAATGGGCGGCTCCGCTCGCCTCCGGTATCTCCATCTGTGGAGTCTCCGCCGCGATTGCAACAGGTGGGGCGATACGGGCTCGCCCCGTGGTGCCTGTAATCCTTTCCGCAGTTATCATCGTTTTCGTCGCTGTTGAGCTTCTTTTCCTTCCCTGGCTCGCGCAGGCTTTTCTGTACAAAGAGCCTATGGTGGCCGGCGCATGGATGGGACTTGCGGTCAAAAGTGATGGTGGCGCCGTCGCCAGTGGGGCGATAACAGACTCGCTGATCAGAGCCAAGGCCCTTGCGGATCTGGGAATCAAGTGGGAGGAAGGCTGGATGCTTATGGCCGCTACTACCACCAAAGTTTTCATCGACGTCTTTATCGGGGTGTGGGCTTTCGTTCTGGCTATCATCTGGTCGGTTTACCAGATTGGTCAAACCGGAGTTTCTAGCGGTACCAGCGGCGGCAAAGTCTCGGCCAGCGAGATATGGGACAGGTTCCCCAAGTTCGTAATAGGTTTCACTCTTACATTCGTGGTTCTGTTGGTCATGGGTCTGAACGATCCAACTATAGTGAAGGCGGCAGAAAGAGGATCCGGCAATGCAAACGCGCTGAGGACTATCTTCTTTGGCCTATGTTTTTTCTCGATCGGTATGGTGACCAATGTCCGGAAACTGTGGGCCGAAGGAATGGGACGTATAGTTGCGGTCTACGCTGTATGTCTATTCGGGTTCATCCTTTGGGTGGGTCTGTTTATATCCTGGATCTTCTATCATGGCATCATGCCACCGGTGTTAGCCCAATAATTGAAACTTCCTAAGAAAGGCGAGTGAAGATATGGCGCAAGAAAGAACAAACACAGCGAAGACAGCGGAAAACGCGGGGGCAATGGGGCCGGAAGAATGGCATGATCTCCTGCCGATCGAAAAGAAGCTGATTTTTTCATCATTGACTCTAGGAATTGTATTGCTGGTCATCTTCGTTTTTGCTTTTGGAGTATTCCACTAGCGATTGATGATTGCGATGGGGAGATAAACGACAAGTCTCCTCATCGCAACTTCGTCCGGCTTCGATAACAGCGCTCGTTTTCTTCTGTTCATTATGTAACTGCGTTTAGACCTTCCGAAGTTCTGTTCCTGATTCGTCTAATTTGATTACCACGTTTTTTCCTAACTGATTTGTTTGCTCTCAAAGACGCTACTGGCGCAACGGGCAAGCCCGCGCTATAATTAATAGATAAGAATGCTATTCAGTCGTTCCAAGACCTATAGGCGACGCCCTTCCTCAATTATGAACTCTTAGCGCAGTTCCTGCGGTTAGTGGACCCGGGAGATTTTAACGGGAGTCTAGTTTATGTGGATAGTCCGTCTTGCTTTACGCCGTCCATACACCGTTGCTGTCATGTCGACACTGATTTTTGTTTTGGGGGTCCTTTCGCTCAGCAGAATGCAGGTGGACATTTTCCCAGTAATTGACATACCTGTGGTAGTGGTCGTCTGGAATTATCCGGGACTTTCCCCGGAAGACATGGAACGACGAATTGTCCTTATAAGTGAGCGGGCTTATTCCACCACGGTAAACGGCATTCAGCGGATAGAATCCCAGTGTATCCCCAGCATAGGTCTAATAAAGCTATATTTTTACCCCGGCAGTGAAATAGGGACGGCCATCGCTCAGGTTTCGTCAGTTTCAAATACACTTTTGAGAATAGCCCCTCCAGGTATTCAACCACCCATCATAATCCAGTTTAACGCGTCCAACGTCCCTGTGGCCCAACTGACAGTTTCCAGTCAGACTCTTTCTGAAGAAAAAGTTTTCGACTATGGATTAAACTTCATCAGAGTAAGGCTTTTTACAATACCGGGCCTGTCTACTCCTGCTCCATTCGGAGGGAAAGTTCGCGATATCAAGGTCGACATTGATCCGAACGCTCTGGCTTCCCGGAGCCTGTCTCCCGCGGACGTAGTCAGTGCGCTTCAATCGTCAAACGTCATACTTCCTGCAGGTACGGCTCGCATAGGCGAGCTTGAATACAACGTTCTCATCAATTCAAGTCCCGCGTTGCTGGAGGAGTTCAACCGCATCCCTATAAAGATTGTCGGCGACGCCGTCGTGTATCTCGGAGACGTGGCGACTGTCACAGACAGTTATGCGGAGCAGACCAACATTGTAAGAGTAAACGGCGAGAAGGCGACATATCTAGCGATTTTAAAACATTCCGACGCTTCCACGTTGGCCGTGGTTCAGGCTACCAAGGATGTCTTACCATTGATCAAGGAGGTTGCCCCGGAAGGCCTCGAAATCAAATTGGACTTCGATCAGTCCCTGTTTGTCAGAGCTGCGATTGAGGGGGTTGTTCGTGAGGCTCTTCTTGCTTCGATCCTGGTTTCACTCATGATCCTGGTTTTTCTTGGAAGCCTGCGCACCATGATCATCGTGATCATTTCCATACCACTGTCCATACTGACGTCAATAGTAGGACTCAATCTCCTCGGCCATAGCATCAACATCATGACTCTGGGCGGGCTCGCCCTGGCAATAGGTATGCTGGTTGACGACGCTACCGTTGAGGTAGAAAACATAACCAGGAACTTGCGTATGGGGAAACCTGCGACCGTGGCGATTCTTGATGGAGCGCGACAGGTGGCGGTCCCGGCCATCGTAGCCACGTTGGCGGTATGTGTGGTATTTTTCCCTGTAGTCTTGCTTTACGGTCCTGCAAAATACCTTTTTACTCCACTGGCCTTAGCCGTCGTTATGGCCATGGTGGCTTCTTACGTGCTCTCCAGGACATTGGTGCCTACGCTTGCCAGAATGCTGATGACCGGTGAGCATAATGAATCGTCCAACCCAGAGATACCGGCGCGGACAGTCGGCGCTTTTTCTCGAATCATCGGAAGATTGAACCACTGGAGAGATCGTGGGTTTGAGAAGCTTCAGGCGAGGTACAGCAGCGCTCTGGAAACAGTTCTACGTCACAGGATTTACACTCTCGTATTGTCTGGACTGCTGGTCATTATTAGTTTGCCTCTGATCACAATTGTAGGGACCGATTTCTTCCCTAGCGTCGACGCCGGCATGATGAAGCTTCATTTTCGCGCCCCAATCGGCACCCGAATTGAGGAAACCGACCGTATTGTCTCCCGTGTGGAAAAACGGATTCGTGAGGTAATCCCGCCTGATGAGATAGACACGATAAATGTCATGATTGGGGTCCCGATATTTTATAATCTAGGCTTCGTTCAAACAGACAACATAGGTGGCATGGACGCCGACATCCTAATCGCGTTAAAACCGGGACATCAACCAACTATCCATTATACTGACGCATTGAGAAAGGTTCTGTCACATGATTTTCCCGACTCAACATTCTATTTTCAGCCCGCTGACATTGTTACACAGGTGTTAAACTTCGGAGCGCCGTCTCCAATTGACGTCCAGATAGAGAGCCTCGACCTAGCCCGATCGTACGGGTACGCGAACAAATTGCGTGATGCCATGATGGAGATCCCAGGAGCTACTGATGTTCATATCAACCAGGTCCTGGATTATCCCTCACTACAGGTCGACGTAGATAGGACTCTTGCCGCCAAACTGGGTTTGACTGAACGAGATGTGGCCAATAGCGTTCTGATTTCTCTTTCCTCAAGTATTCTTGTAGCCCCATCTTTTTATGTAAATCCAGATAACAACGTCAATTACAATGTTGTCGTCCAGATGCCCATCAAGCTGGTTTCATCCATAGATGATCTTAACTCCATTCCACTAACGCCTCCACTTTCGCCCGGAGACCTGGTCACTCCGTCGACTCTGCCCGCTCCAACTGCTGTTCCTACAATACCAGCCCAGACGTTGGCGAATGTCGGGACCATAACCCACAGTGTAACCCCAGAAAACATTTCCCATTATACCGTTCAACGGGTGCTGAACGTCGACGCTAATGTGGAAGGTAGGGATCTAGGTTCTGTAGCCAGAGACATCCAGAAAAAGATCGAAGAATTGGGGACGCTTCCACCTGGGACACGCATAGCTCTTCGCGGCCAGTATGAAGTAATGGAACGATCCTTCAAGAGTCTGGGGATGGGTTTGATTCTTGCGGTATTATTCGTTTATCTGCTAATGGTTGTGTTGTTTCAATCCTGGCTGGATCCTTTTATCATCATCATGGCCGTCCCTGGAGCCCTGGTCGGCATCCTCTGGATTCTCACTCTTACCGGGACGACCATTAACGTAGAGTCTTTAATGGGTTCGATTATGGCCGTAGGTGTGGCTACGTCGAATTCTATTTTGTTGGTAAGTTTCGCTAACGACTATCGTCTCGAGGGCAGAGCGTCTCCTGGTCAGGCCGCTCTGGAAGCCGGTAAAACACGGCTGAGGCCGGTCTTGATGACTGCTCTTGCGATGATTTTGGGAATGCTCCCGATGGCCTTGGCCCTAGGCGAGGCCGGCGAACAAAATGCGCCGTTGGGAAGAGCGGTAATCGGAGGTCTTCTGGTGGCCACGGTCGCGACTCTTTTCCTGGTGCCCGTTATCTACTCCCTGTTGCGAAAGGATCTTCCCACAAAGCAAATACTGGAAAGAAGGTTCCTGGCTGAAGAACGGGGAGAAAAGTGGTCCGGTAAACTTTAATGCGCAACTCGAATCCTGAATTGAAGTCAAACGGAAAGGCAGGCAAGCTGTTTATTTTTGGTGGAGCTGCTGTGGTCATTGTTGCTCTGGCAATCGTTGTCGCACAATATAAAATTCGGGACAACTACCTTAGCGAAGAGCGCAAGACAAGGCTTGCCGGTTTGAAATCCAGTTATCGAGTCCGGGTTGTCCCTGTGACCAAGTCTCCTACGACTCGATCAATTTCCCTGGTTGGGGACGCGTTCCCATACGCTAATGTAACTTTGTATTCAAAGATCAGCGGGTTCCTTAAGGATATAAATGTCGATAAGGGGTCTCGGGTAAAGGCAGGAGAAGTTCTCGCTGTGATCGAGTCTCCTGAGCTGAATAGCCAATACAAAGCCGCTCTGGCCGACGCAAAAGACAAAGAGGCTGACGCTGAAAGAGCAAGAGGTCTTTACAAGACAGGGGCCATGTCCTGGCAGGACACTGAAAGGTTAGAAGCGGCTGCCCAGGTTGCTAAAAACACAGCGGAAGCGCTCAGAGCCCAAAAAGAATATGAGTTAATCACGGCTCCATTTGATGGAACTGTAACAGCGAGGTACGCTGATCCAGGCGCACTGGTCCAGAGCGCGGCCACGACCGAAACATCCGCCCTACCTTTAGTAGCGGTCTCCCAGATCGACAGATTGAGGGTATATGTATATCCAGACCAGAGCGTCGCTGGTTCAATCAAGGTCGGAGACAAGGCTATAATCGTTGACGCTGCGCGACCTGATACGAGAATATCTGGAGCAGTATCGAGAACTAGTGGAGAGCTAAATCTTAAGACTCGTACACTCCTCGTCGAGATTGACGTTGACAATCGGGAGAACAAAATTCTTGCAGGTAGTTCTGTGCAGGTCACTCTGAGTTTCAGCGTCCCGGAATATCCCCAGGTTCCTGCGGAGGCTCTATTAATAAGAAATGGAAAGAAATTTGTGGCGATCGTAACTCAAGACAATCGGGTACGCTTTCAGCCAATTTCGATACAGGAAAGTAACGGGAAGGTTCTGAGAATCGGTTCCGGCCTCAACGAAGGTGAGCTGGTGGCGATTAATCTGGGAAACAAGATTGCTGACGGCGCCGAGGTCGAGCCCATCAAAGAATCGGCTGAGCGTTGAACCAAGCATGTAAATCTCTCGCCGTGTATTGGCTCCTGAACATACGAGATTTACCCTTCGCTTTTGACTCGGCGTGACTTGCGTCATCAGATAACTTTTACCGAAATTAATTCTCTCAATGCTAAATCCAAAATTCCGGATAACGTCGGTTTCTAGGTATGTTGTTAAAAACCAGCGCCACAGCCAGAAGGATAAACGCGCCTAACGCGACTGGAAGGATCGGATAAACAAAACCGAGTTGATGGACTTTGGCCCCGCCTATTACGGCGTTCAAGGCCGTTGCGCCGGCTGGCGGATGGAGGGTTCGGGTAAGATGCATCACAGCGATGGCGGTAGATACCGCAATCGCAGCAGCGAACCAGGGCTTTCCTTGAAATCGGAAGGTGTTATATCAAGATAGCCGGAAATCTCACGCATTGCTGAGAAAATGTCATCATCCGAGATCTGGACGGGAGCGCACGCCTTGTAAAATGTATCCGCCATTTTTTCTGCTCCTCTATTTGTGTCTTGTGTACGACTTTATAACGATTTAGGAGACATGTATTTGACCTAAGTCAATTGGTTTGGAATTGGCGTCAGTATATTATTGTATCCGGAGATATCAACATCCTTCAGTATCAAGTCACTTCTCAGTATTTCTCAGTAATGACCACGCTATTGCCCGCAATAATTAGAAACGGCCAGTTCATGCTTGTTCATGTTCGCAACTTGCCTGCAAATTTATTTTTGACTCTTCTCATGATCGCATGTTACCTACTAAGATAGCGTCTGTGACTCCTTGGCCAATAACGCCATGTTATTGCTACCTCGGACCGAATTTCCGGCGTTTAAGTCAATAGCCTAGAATTGGAAAAACTTCGAAAGGGGACTCACCATGACAAAGCGCCTCATCGCATTTAGCATAACTCTTATGAGCTTGGCTCTATTGACTGGACCCAAGGTAGCGCCGTGCTGCATGTGGTTCACCCTGGCGGCTACAGATGGCTCGATCATGGTGAGCAGAACCATGGAGTTTGGTGTGCCTCTGAATTATAAAATAGTTGTTTCTCCGCGGAACATGAGTTTCCAAAGCCAGGCTCCAAACGGCAAAACTGGATTAAGCTGGAAAACTAGATACGGCTTCGTCGGATATTACGGCGCTGGTCCAGAAGGAGCGGTAGCTGATGGTATGAACGAGGTTGGGCTTACCGTTGGAGGACTGTGGTTTGAACCAAACACCAAATATCAAGAGGTAAAGACAGGAGAAGAGTCCAAAGCTCTGAGTCTTGTGTTGACAGGGCCATGGATTCTAGGAAATTTCTCCACTGTCGATGAAGTGAGGAGAGAACTGCGCAACGTGGTAATCTTCGGGGACTTCGTCAAGGAATTAAACATGGTTCCTCCTCTCCATTTTGCCGTATCGGACGCGACCGGCAAAATGATTGTAATTGAGTATGAGGACGGAAAACTTAATATCTACGATGCCCCATTGGGCATACTTACAAACGCTCCGAAATTCCCTTGGCATATGACAAATTTGCGCCAGTACATAGGCATGACAAACTCAACACCGGCCCGAGGAGTCCTTGACAACGAAAAACTTTATCCCACAGGTCACGGATCCGGAATGTTCGGCGTTCCAGGAGACATGACTCCGCCAAGCCGCTTTGTGAGACTGGCTCTAGTTGTAAAATCCGTTGAACGACAACCTGATGTTGAGAAAAATCTTAATCTAGCCCAACACATTGTAAATTCATTCGATATCTCGAAAGGCTTGATCATTGAAAAGGCTAGGGACGGAAAAGTGACAAATTCAGAGACTACCCAGTTCGCCACGTTCAAAGACCTTACCAACAGGGTCATGTACCAGAGAACTTACGAAAATCTGGAAGTGACTAAAATAGATTTAAAGAAACTGGATTTTGGCGGCAACAAGTTCAATTACATTCCTTTTAGCCCGAATCCGCAAACCTATTCTGATATTACTGATCAAGCCCAATAGAATCCTCTAATCTCGGACGGGCTAATCGCGATCCACATCGCTAAATTGAAGTTTTCAAGCCCATGGAAAGATTGCGCGAATTCAGTCGGCACAAACTTTTTGTTGTTTCATAACGTGCTTGAATATATATTTCCCTCAATCCAAGGATTTTGAATTTCAGCTCCATATAGACGGAGGGTCGGCCTGAAACGATTACCCTCAAGATCTTTCGATGCAACTATGCCACCGTGCCTGAGTCTGTGATTCGAGCCCGTATGTGACTAACACATGCAAGGTTTTGTTTTGGGATATGGGAGGATAGTTATGAGACATCTTGTTGTGATTTCTTTGTTAGTTGCGCTTATTTCTATTGATGGCGCGCAAGCTGACCAGTCCTCTATTCAAGGAGCGCTCGTGTCCCCTGCGACCAGTTCTGCTCCCCCTCCTGAATCCAACTCCATCCCATCATTGTTCCAACCGAACTTTTCGCCAGGTTCATTTGCGCTCGGAAAAGTCATACTCAATCCCTACGTACAGATTGGTTATCAAAGAGTTTCGGCGAACAGTTCGTTTCCTATATTGACCGAACGGGTCTTTCCTGTGGATAACACGCTGCAAATTGGATCAATGGACATGGAACTCAAAGACGTTTACTTGTGGTCATGGACCTTGGGCGTGAACGCCGTAATTAATCCTAGCGTTTCGATCTTCGCAAGCTTCCTGGGATTCATCCCAACTACCTACCCTGTTTATGCCCAGTTGCCCACCAGCGTAAATGGGACGGCTTTGCCGAGCGAAGTGAATTTCACGGGAGAAAACACGCAATATCGCCTAGGCCAATTCGGAGCCTCCATAACTCTGGCTCCTGGATATTCGTTGCTTGTCGGCAGCTTGTGGGACCACTTCACCAACACATGCAATGAGCCGCGCACCGGGACAAGGCCTTTCCCTGACCAAACGTTGAGAGCTGATTACTGGATAAACACTTGGGCCCCGTATCTGGGGTTGCAGTTTGTTGATCGCGGGTTGACAGCCTCGGTGATTTACACTCCACTAATCTATGCGCAATCTCTAATGGCCCTGAGAAGTTCTCAATTAGCCCCGATTGAACTCCAATACAGCTTCAACAAGCCAGGACAGTTCCTCAGCGCAAATGCGTCTTACGATCTTCCGAAGGTGGCTCCGCCTTTATCAGCGCAAATGTGGGGTTCAGCGACATGGATGAGCATAAAGGGAGAAGGGGATTTCGATTACGCCAACGGAAATAATGGCGTTCACCGGTCGGGATCAGCGTCTGAAGCCAGTTCTACGAAGTATGCTATCGGTGGTGGACTTACCTTTGGGCTAATTTTCTAGGCATGCCAGGAAATAAAACTGCCCGGCTCATGTAAGATTGAGGCTACTCATCATATAGTAAAATTTCGAACGGCCAAAATTAAACGCATGCTCGACCAACCGATAGCCTTGAGCTGGTTTTCACTAAGAACTATCTTATAAAGCTTTTGGCCTTCAATCCCGATGGTGGATGAATTTGAACAGTCACTGAACAAAATCAAAGCCCAGGGTTCCCGTTGTAAACAGATTACCCACAAACTTCTCAGCTTTGCTCGAAAAACCGATCCTGTCCCCAGGAAGGTAAAGATCAACGACATAGTTAGTGAATCCATCACGTTATGTGAACATAGAGTCACGTCCGGGTCCAAAATGATCAAGGCTGAGCTTGCCGATGGCTTGCAGTTCACCCGTATTTCGCCTTCAGAAGCCCAACAGGTATTTGTGAACCTTATAAATAACGCTCTGGATGAGATTGAATCGAGAGGCGGGGAAATTAAGATCACAACCAGACGAGAGGATGATTATCTAGTGGTGGACATTGCCGACAATGGTCCGGGAATACCGGATTATGTATTACCAAGAATTTTCGACCCCTTTTTTACCACCAAACCTGTGGGGAAAGGCACTGGTTTAGGACTTTCCATCTGCTACGGAATTGTAAAAAAATGGGGCGGTGATATCTCAGTCAATACCAAAGAAGGGGTCGGCACAACCTTTCACATCAGATTTTCAGTCTCAAAAACCAACGCGAATGCCTAAAAAATTACTGTTCATTGCGCCGCCTTTCCTGATATTCTGATTTGGCTTCCTTGGACAACCCAGTCCAACTGAAGTGACTTAATATCAACAGGCTTTTTTCAATAAATCAAATGTCGGATTATTATCTTCTCGGCCTCAGCATTTTTGCCGGGGCCTACATGGCATGGAACATAGGGGCGAACGATGTGGCTAATTCCATGGCCTCGTCGGTTGGCGCTCGCGCCATCACGTTACGTCAAGCCTTGGTGCTCGCGACAGTGCTCACGTTCCTCGGCTCATCTCTGGTTGGGTCGCACGTTGCGCAGACCATAAGGAAAGGCATCGTCCATTCTCAGGTCATAGGGGACCCCCAGATAATTTTGCTCGGGCTGTTGTCAGCCCTCCTTTCCGCTTCACTCTGGGTATGCCTCGCCACGTACCAGAATCTTCCAGTTTCTACTACCCATTCCATTGTAGGGGCAATGATCGGGTTTGGGATCGTAGCCGGAGGATTGTCCGCTGTCAATTGGAAGCAAGTGATATACATCGTGACTTCGTGGATCCTCTCCCCACTATTAACTGCGGCGGGCGCTTTCGTAATGTTCCGGTTCATCGACAAAGCGGTGCTTGCGAGAATGGACACTACGGGCGGGGTTGCCAGGACAACTCCCATCTTGATAGCTGCTACTCTCAGCATAATGACCCTGTCTCTGTTACTTGACACTCCGTTAGGAAGCAAAATTGGTCTGAGTGTAACTGGAGCTTTTATCGCGTCTTTAGGCGTTGGGATTGCAAGTTACATGGTTTTCAAAATTGGATTGGGCATATTGTTAAGAAGAGGAAACAGTTCTCTCGGGGAAGGCGACAAAATTTTTCGGTATCTGCAGGTGATGACAGCCTGCTACGTTGCTTTTGGAAATGGCGCAAATGATGTCGCTAACGCCATGGGGCCGCTGGCTGGTGTTTATTTCATCTACTCTACGGGAACAACAGCGGAATCTTCTCCTATACCGGTCTGGATGCTAGCATTTGGGGGCTCAATGATTTGCGTCGGTATCTGTACGTGGGGATACCGGGTCATCGAAACAGTTGGATCCAAAATTACAGAGCTTAACAATATACGAGGTTTTACCGTCGAGTTTTCGGCTGCGACCTTTATACTCATCGCCTCAATGTTGGGACTGCCGGTTTCCACCACCCACGCGGCCGTAGGGGCCTATATTGGAGTAGGTTTAGCTCGAGGCTTGGCCGCTCTAGATTTGGGAGTACTGTGGAAAATTATGCTCTATTGGATAATTACTGTGCCGGTCGCTGCTGTAACATGCGCTGTGATATATTTTATTCTTTCTACTATTTTTATAGGCAGGTGATTGATGAGAAATCCTCTAACGACCCTGTTTAGGGTGTCGCCGTTCGAAAATGTGTTTAAGCATTCAGTGAGGATTGCGCAATGCGGGCCTCTTTTCGTCACAGCCATCAAGAGCTATTTCGGTGGGGATAGAGACCAGTTTGAGATACTCAAGGATGAAATTAGAGATCTTGAAGCCGAGGCTGACAGGATTAAACGAAACATAAGGGCCCACTTGCCGGCTTCGCTGTTAATGCCTGTAGATAAATCGGTGTTTTTTGCGTTTTTACGCGAGGCGGACAAGGTCATTGATTGCATCAAGAATGCTTTGTACTGGATGTCATACTATAATTTAATTTTGCCCGAAGACATACAAAAGGACTACATCACGTTAGCGAAAGAAGTTGGTGATTACGTAGGCCTTATGCCGGAGATGGTGCTCAGGGCGCACACCTATTTTAACAGCCGGGCGGAAAAAGACCGTCAGTTGGTCAAAGACATGATACGGGAAATACGATGGCGGGAAAAAGAATCCGATGATCTTGAAAAGACCATTTTTATACGTTTGTGCGCAGACGAGTCGATTCCCCCCAGGACATTTTTTCTGACTGTGCGCTTGGTCGAAACAACCGGAGACATAGCTGATCATTTGGAGAATTCTTCTGATATGATGCGGGCTATGATTGCCCGTTGAGATCGATTTATAATTACGTAGCGTATATTCCTCAGACCCGTCGGCTATAATTTAATTTTGCCCGAAGGGATAAGTTTTTAACCTTAGCGACCAATTCGTCAGGCAAGTACTATATATGTCATCCGACAAATCCACATTACTCTGGCGCTTCTATAGCTCACATATGGTAGTTTTGGTATTGGGACTGCTTTTTTTGGGTTATTTCGCTCTAATAGAGTTACGTAAACTACAATCTTATACCATCTCAGAAAGCCTCAAGAAACAGGCTCAGATGGTTGCGGAAATTATCGGCCCCAAACTTTCCGAACGTAATATTCAAGAGATTGACGCTCTGTGCGACAGGCTAACCGCTGAGACTCGTTACAGAATAACCGTAATGGCGCCTGACGGCGTTGTTCTGGGGGACTCAGAATCATCGCCTTCAAGGATGGAAGACCATGCGACCAGACCGGAAGTCAAAGCGGCCATGGCCGGGTCCATTGGCGCATCAACACGATACAGTTTTACCGTCAACACTGATATGGTTTACGTGGCCATTCCGGTCATAAGGGACGGTAAACTCCAAGGAATAATTCGAGTGTCAACTCCTTCAGAGCGATTGAGTCAAATCATCAAGGGATTTTATGTCAAGCTCGGCGCCATGATCCTGTTCCTAATAGTGGCTGTAGGAATCATAAGCCTTCTACTCGCCAATCGAATCAATAAACCTATCGCCGAGATCAGGGACGCGGCTGAAAGATTCGCGAAAGGGGACTTTGGTCAAGTAACACTACAACCGGGCGGGGCCAGAGAAATCGCTGAACTGGCAGCTTCCATAAACGACATGGTTGGACAGCTTCGCGAACGTCTGGACATAATGACCAGACAGAAAAATGAACTCGAATCATTACTCGCCGAGATGGTCGAAGCGGTAGTGGTTGTGGACCAGAAAAAAAGAATAGTTCGAATGAACCAGGCCGCTGAAAATATTTTACAGACTGTTTTCGAGAACGCGGAAGGAAGAAACCTCCTTCAAGCTGTTAGAAACACGGGCTTGAATCAGTTTGTGACAAGGACGCTATCGAGTGCGGCGCCAATTGAAGAAGAATTAACCGTTATCGGAAATCCGGATAGGATTCTCCAGGCCCACGGCGCCCAGATTTCTGATCCTCAGGGCAAACCTGCTGGAGCGCTCATCGTAATGAATGACATTTCCAGGCTGAAGGCCATTGACCAAATACGGAAAGACTTTGTGGCGAATGTATCACACGAGTTGAAAACACCGGTCACATCCATAAAGGGTTTTTTGGAAACCTTGAAGGATGGAGCGATTAATGATCGCGCTACGGCTGAACGTTTCCTGGATATAGCTATAAAGCATACCGACAGGTTGACCAACATAATAGAAGACCTGCTCAAGTTATCCCGAGTGGAACAGGACGCTGATCTCGGGGCCATGAAGCTGGAATCGGCTTCAGTTTGCGATGTCGTCCAGTCTGTTGTAAGATTTCTGGACACTCCAACTACGGACAAAGGCGTCAAGATGGTTGTCGATTGCGACGAGTCCATAACAATTATGATGAACAGACCGCTGTTTGAACAGGCTTTGTCCAATCTGGTGGACAATGCGATCAAGTACAGCTCAAGAGATTCGGAAGTGTCTATTTCAGCTAAACAGGTTGATCAGGAAGTCATTATTCAAGTTCAGGACAAGGGAACTGGAATTCCGTCTGATCAACTCCCAAGAATTTTCGAGAGATTTTTCCGTGTTGACAGAGGCCGTGATAGAAGAACAGGAGGAGCCGGCCTCGGGTTATCGATCGCCAGACACATTGTGAATTTGCATTCCGGCAAGATTGATGTCACCAGTGGAGTTGGCCAGGGCAGCGTGTTCACAATCCGTATTCCGGTATGAAATTTGACCTATAACCGAAGTAATTGACTTGGTCAAAACAAGTGTGTAACCATCAGCAAAAGCAAGAGGATGGAGTCCTCCCAAAAAGCTTCGTTTGAGATGATGACTCCTACCGCGTAGTATAGCGGTGGGAGAGCGCCTTTAGATCCCACCATCCGGTGGGTTTTTCATTTTTGGAGACCGGTTGTGATTCATGAACAGTCAGACCCTGGTTCGATAGGAGATTAAGATGGAGCAAACATGGTATGTGGCGACGATATGGCTTGGGCTGGCTCTTGTCGCAAGTATTATATCAATCAGGACTGCCATATCCGTGGCGCTTGTGGAAATTTGCGTTGGCGTCATCGGCGGAAATTTTCTGGGCCTGGACCCCAAGGTTGAATGGATAAGCTTCCTCTCGGGCTTTGGCGCGATTCTTTTGACATTTCTGGCTGGAGCTGAAATTGAGCCGGAAATTCTTAAAAAGTATGGTAAAGAAAGCGTCGCAATCGGCGTAGTAAGTTTTTTGCTACCTTTCCTTGGAGCGATGGCTTACGCATATTATGTGGCAGGTTGGAGCGCCGACGCTTCAAAGATTTGCGGAGTTGCGCTATCCACAACTTCGGTGGCTGTTGTTTACGCTGTGATGGTCGAAACAGGGCTGAATCAAACGAACTTGGGTAAGATAATTCTTGCCGCTTGTTTTGTCACGGATCTCGGAACCGTCGTGGCTTTGGGCGTCCTGTTCGCTCATTATAATATATGGCTGGCGATTTTCGTATTCCTCACCACGCTCGTGTTGCTGGCTACACAAGGTTTTACCAGATGGTTTTTCAGAACTTTTGGCGGACATGTTAGTGAACCGGAAATTAAATTTCTCTTTTTACTCCTTGTTGGATTGGGATGGCTGGCGACACACGCAAATAGTGAGGCTGTATTGCCCGCTTATTTGCTTGGCCTTGTGGTCGCGGGGATATTCAAAGAAAACCCGCAAATGGTTCGCCATTTACGGACCGCTACCTTTGCGCTCCTGACGCCCTTCTATTTTCTGAAAGCGGGATCAATTATTTCCTTATCGGCCATGTTGCATGGATTCGAATTGATCCTGATTTTGTTAGGTGTAAAGATAGCCGCCAAATTCTTGGGGGTGTATCCTATGGCCGAATTTTTCAGGTTTAAATCCCGGATAGGGATGTACACCACACTTCTCATGAGCACAGGGTTAACGTTTGGAAGCATATCCGCTCTTTTTGGTTATAATCGAGGAATTATCAGTCAGGAACAATACACAATCCTGGTTACCGTCGTGATTGCCAGCGCCGTTGTCCCGACACTTATAGCCCAGTGGTTTTTTCAGCCCAATAAGGCTGACGCTTCTCATTCATGGAAAAAATCGCCGAATTCCTAAACAGGAGGTAAAAATGTACAAGAAAATATTGGTCGCCTTTGACGGCTCGGAAGGTTCAAGAAAAGCGCTAAGAGTTGCCGTGGAAATGTCCGCCATTTTCAAATCTGAGTTGCATTCGATATGTGTCGAAGTGGACCTCCCTCATTACGTAGCTACAATCGGGGAGTTCGCTGAGGTAAAACTTCAGAAAGACGCTTATTTCCAAAAGCTTAACGAAGAAGCGGAGGACTTGGCCGATGAGGCCGGGATCAACTTGACCACTCATATAACCGCTGGTCACGCGGTTGACAGCATTATAGATCTCGCTACTGACGGAGGATTCGATCTTGTGATTGTGGGATTTACCGGTCACAGCAGGATATTCGAACGGATTTGGGGCGGAACATCCAGAAATATAACGAGATTTTCTCCCTGCACTGTATTGATTGTAAAGTAAATCAGCGCAAAATTGGATTGACTACGAATATTTAGCGAGATGTCATCGTTTGGAGATAGACCATGAAATACAGGGCCTTGATTTCCTCGGACTGGAATGAGTGTCTTGCGCCCAGCGGGCCTTTTGATCCCATTGCGTACGCCTATCCAGAGATGGGGCCTGAGTTGAGCTCTATTTTCAGAGAGTATACCGGCAACAGGATATCACTGGAGCTTGCTGTCAGCAGAATTGGCGATTTGCTGCCTGAACCTTTTTCCACGTCGCAGATGGATAATTTCCTGGACACGTCTTTTTCCATCTATCGTGGGGTGCTTGAATTCATCGAATGGGCCAAGACCAGGGACATACTTTTCATGATCAATACCACGGGGATGCAGGGTTTCTTTCAAAGGGCCATAGAAAAGAAACTCATAACCGAAGTTCCTCTGGTAGCGGCCAATCCTCTAATCAGTTATCCTGACGACCAGAACCAATCTCGGTATCGATTCACCGTCAAAAACATACAGGACAAACCCAGGAATACTGAGGCTGCGGCCAGTTCGGTCGGAGTTCCAAGCAACAGAGTGATTGTAATTGGAGACAGCGGAGGAGATGGGCCGCACTTTCAATGGGGCGCTTCAGTGGGAGCCCTCATTGTAGGCTCCATGACAAAAGTTTCTCTCACCAAATACTGCGAAGAGAAAGAAATCCAAATAGATCAACGTTTCGGCATAAGTTATGCTCCAGACGAAACACGCAATTTGGAGCAGGAGATGAAATTTGATTTCATGGATCTGACTCACGTCATTGACGAATTCCTCGGATCAAGACTGTAAGACATAGATGGAAATTCCGTTACTTAGAGATATCGTAGTTATCTGTGGGCTCGCTCTTGGGGTGGCGTTTATTTGCCATCGTTTCGCCATCCCGGATACCGTTGGATTTCTGCTGACTGGAATTCTAGCCGGTCCCCACTGTATGGGTTTGATAAACAACACTCATCAGGTGGAACAGATGGCGGAGATCGGCGTCGTGTGCCTGTTGTTTGCGATCGGTCTTGAATTCTCCTTCAAGAGCCTGTTCAAAATCAAGACTATGGTTCTGGTGGGTGGAGCAATACAGGTAGGGCTTTCCATCGTGGCAGGAGCGCTATTGGCCGGCTTCATGGGGATGGATAGCAACCGGTCTATTTTCTTTGGTTTTTTGCTGTCTCTGAGTAGCACGGCCATAGTCCTGAAAATATTGCAGCAAAGGGCCGAAACCGAAAGCCCTCATGGACGCCTAACACTGGGGATACTAATATTTCAGGACGTGGCGGTAGTGGCCATGATGCTTGCCACTCCCATTATGGCGGGAAAGGGCTCGTCTCTAGGTACTGCTCTGCTTGTCCTGGCGTTAAAAGCCATTGCCATTTCCCTCATTGTATTGGTTTCCACTAAATGGATCGCTCCCAGATTTTTGTTTCAAGTCGCTCGTCTTAGAAACAGGCAGTTGTTTCTGTTGGGAATCGTGCTTGTCGCGCTCGGGGCTACGTGGTTAACATCCGCTCTAGGTCTTTCACTGGCCCTGGGGGCTTTCATAGCCGGCCTCATCGTTTCGGAATCCGAATTTAGCGAGCGGGCCCTTGGGGACATTTTACCTTTCAAGGATTTGTTTACCAGTTTCTTTTTTGTCTCCATCGGCATGCTTCTGGACATAAGATTTGTCCTTAATAATGTAGTAACTGTAACAGGTGTGACTCTGATCGTAATTGTAGCCAAATTCCTGACAGCGGCGACTTCCGCCATGGCGCTGGGACTACCGTTGAGAACCGCTGTCTTGACCGGAGTGGCTTTGAGTCAGGTTGGAGAATTCTCTTTCGTATTGTCAGAAACCGGTTCCGGATTGGGTCTGATTGACCAAAGCGCCTATCAGCTTTTCCTGGGGTTATCAATCATGACCATGATCGCCGCTCCTTTCCTGATTGACTCCGGGAATCGACTCGCAGCGATCGTTCTTTCTATTCCTGTCCCCAAGATCATAAAAAGAGGATTTTCCAAGACAGCGGAACGGCAAAATATCCCGAGACACAAAGACCACCTTGTAATCATCGGGTTTGGTCTCGGTGGGCAAAATCTATCCCACGTAGCTGCTGCCGCTAATATTCCAAGGGTAATAATAGAACTGAATCCAGACACTGTTCGCAGGGAAGCCTCCAAAGGACAGCCTATTTATTACGGTGACGCTACAACCGGTCCAGTATTGAGACACGCCGGTGTCGCTCGCGCAAGGGCTCTTGTAATTATGATTTCTGATCCAGGGGCAACCCGGCGTATTATTGATGCCGCCCGTCGATTGAACTCAGCGGTCCACATCATAGCACGGACCAGATTCGTGTCTGAAATAGAACCCTTGTGCGTCCTTGGAGCCAACGAAGTCGTGCCGGAAGAGTACGAGGCGTCCATAGAAATCCTGGTGCGGGTTCTCAGGAAATACCTGACGCCTCGAGAAGATATCTACAGGTTTGTGACGCAGGTTAGGTCAAATCATTACAGAATGTTAAGAAGTCCGTCGCACAAACCGGCAACCGTATCGGACCTCCCTTTGAAAATATCCGGGACCGAAATATCAACAGTTCGGGTAAAAGACGGCGCGCAGGCAGTTGGAAGTACTATCAGCAACCTTGAAATCAGGAAGAAATACGGCGTGACGGTTCTCGCCATCATAAGGGGAACGGACTTCATCTCCAATCCATCGGCGAATCAGGAAATCCTCGCCGATGACATAGTTGTGCTTTTGGGTAAAGTGGAGTCGATCTCCGAGGTAGAGATAATTTTCCATCCACCGACAGCCATAGAAATTGGCGGCAGTCAATGATCAGAAGCTTGTCCTTTGAAATTGTGTTGTTAAATTAATATGCTGAAAGGTAATCAAAATGAAACTTAAACTAATCCCAGTGTTGTGTTTTGGAGTGGCCATCCTGTTGAATTCCATGACCATGTCTGAAGCCTCAGAACTTCAAGCCATCCGGCTTCCTCAACCACAGATCCTCCAGGGTAAAACTCTTATGCAGGCGTTAAGTGAAAGAAGGACCGCTCGCGAGTTTGCTCCGGAGGACATTCCTCCTCAGACGCTTTCTAACTTGCTTTGGGCGGCTTTCGGAATAAACCGGCCGGAATCTGGAAGACGAACAGCTCCTTCTGCTCTAAACAAGCAAGAAATTGACATCTATGTTGTCACTAAGGCTGGAATATACAGATATGACCCCAAACCCAATCTCTTGATCCCAGTCGCGACTGGAGACATGCGGGCTCTCGCTGGTCTTCAGGGCTATGTGAAGGATGCGCCGCTTAACCTCGTTTACGTAGCAGACTTCTCCAAAATGGGGGCCTCTCAGGACTCTGAAAAAAGATTCCTTTCCGCCGCTGACACCGGCTTTATAAGCCAGAACGTCTATTTATACTGCGCATCAGAAGGCCTCGCCACAGTGGTTCGGGCAGGCATCGACAGGACGAAGCTCGGTGAGGCTATGAAACTTGGAACGGATCAGAAAATAACGCTGGCCCAGACGGTCGGCTATCCTCTGTCCAAGAGCCCCGAACATAGCTTGCCCAAGAAATGAGTTATCCGGACAGCGTTCAAAATTCCTCCGACAAGAAGGAAGCCATGGATCACCGCGAATTGGTGTTTCTGGCTGTGAGTCACATGTTCAACGATGTCAGCCAGGGCGCTGTTCCGGCTATCCTCCCGTTCCTGGTAGCAGATAGGGGCCTGTCCTATGTCGCTGCATCTGGATTGGTATTGGCGGCTACGGTATTGTCTTCCCTAATTCAGCCTTTATTGGGTTACTACTCGGATAGACGCCCTCTTCCGTGGTTGATGCCATTTGGTGTTTTAACCGGAGGGCTTGGCCTGGCTTTGACAGGTATAGCCCCAACATATGCGCTAATAGCAGCGAGTGTCCTTCTTAGTGGATTGGGGGTGGCTGCGTTCCATCCTGAAGGATCCAGATTCGCAAATTATGTGTCAGGGCAACGGGCCACAGGTATGAGTTATTTCACGGTGGGCGGGTCAATAGGGTTTAGCCTCGGCCCTGTTATGGTGACGCCTCTGATTCTGAAATTCGGTCTACCTGGAACGATGTTCATGATAATACCAGCGATTGTTGTGGCTGTCGGCCTGATAAGGGAATTGCCCCGACTATCTTCTTTTCGCCCGTCTGTAAAGGCGACAAGATTGACCGCTGTGGATGACACGGCTCAATGGGGCGCTTTTTCCAGACTGACTGCCGTAATTGTTCTTAGGACATGCCTTTATTTTGGTTTGATGACCTTTATCCCCCTTTATTACGTTCATGTGAGACTGGTGTCCATACCTGAAGCCAATTTTGCTCTAACGGTCATGCTTATTTCCGGCGCTTTGGGATCAGGAATAGGTGGTTTTGTCGCGGATCGTATTGGTCTCAAGAACTTGCTCGTGGGTTCGCTATGCGTTATTCCTCCACTACTTCTGGGGTTTATGGTCACGCATGGAGTTTTTCGACTGGTCTGCCTTGGACTTGTGGGTATGACCACAATCGGGAGCGCGAGCACAGTAGTATTGCTGGGCCAGAGTTATCTTCGATCTCACATCGGTGTCGCGTCGGGTGTAACTCTTGGGGCGGCTATTGGACTTGGCGGTCTCTCTGTGCCGATAATGGGTATAATCGCCGACCATTACGACCTAACAGTAACACTATACTCAATGTTCATTTTTCCTGTCCTGGCCATTGCTTTTGCTGTGACGCTTCCTCACGTCCGCAGATGATTAGTATCTCGTCTTCGGTTTTACCTGGTAGTTTTTTAAACGTTCTCTTGGCCACGTGTCTTAATATGAGTAAAATCACGATAGGCGCTTAACTTAGGTCAGGGTCCGGCAAGCCATTCGTTAAGGGATGCGAAACCGTTTCTCGCCGCTAAAATGATTTCGGAGCCTCCTCCTTGTGACTCAACATAATTTTCCATAAAATCCTTGAAAGACAACCATAGAGATGGAACATCCATGCCGTTGGAGGCGAAATACGCATATCCCTGAAAATCTACGAATCCGAAACAGTCTACGAGATCTTTAGACAACACCAACCCCCCAAGACGTGATCCCTCAGACAGGTACGCAAGTCCCAGGGCCCCGTGTATTGTCCTGATGGCCGATATGTCATCGCAGAGAGGTATTTCCGTTAAGGAATCCCGAGTGTGGCCAAGGAATATTAAATCATTTTCCAGATGATTAGTCCGGGTCCTTGGACCGAAATCAAGGCCACTCGGTTGGATTTCATGTATGATCAGATCCTCTGCGACGGAAATAAAACCGTACAGACGTTCAAGAATTTTTTTATACCGCTCGAGGGTAATCGTTTTTTGTTCAATAGCGCTCAAGGGACCGCTTTTCTCCGCTTCATCATGTAAAGGCATGATTGCCTCTCTCAATCTTTGCATGAATTCTTTCGCCATTCTGATCCGCTCCTATCCAAAAGTGTATTGTAATCAAAATCCGAGATTGTAGTGGTTTAATTCCTACCTTTAAGAAATTATTATATTTTTATCAAGAAACTTCTTCCGGAGAGATATCTGGAAAAAATATGACAATAATCAGAATTTGTGACAGAATTATTTGTATAAGATCATATGATGGGAGGTTTATTTACCCTGGTTTTGCGCCATGTTGCGCCAACACCCAGACTTTCCGTGGATGAGGGGTCAAAATGGAGCCCATCACTGACGAAATAGCCAGAATTATCGACGAGCAGAGGAACGCTATCTCTGAAGCCATTGTCTCCCGCCAGTATGAGCTTCAACCCGAAACATGGAAGCCATACGGGGAAAAAGGTAGACAATTGAGCCTACGGGACTCGAATCATCATTTAAGTTATCTTGTAGCGGCCCTTAACGAGTCTGACATTTCCCTGTTTGCTGATTATGTAGTGTGGGTTAAACAACTCTTCGACGGCATAAGAATCCCGCCCGAAGCCTTACCAACGATGCTTGAACTCGCCGATGAAATTCTGCGTGAACGACTTTCCCCTGAAATGGCGTCAATTACCGGCGAATACATAATAGCCGCAAACAAACAAATACAACATGAAGTTGGGACCCAATCCTCTTTTATTACACATGACGCCCCCCTCCATGACATGGCCAAGCAATACCTGGAGTCGCTTTTGAACGGTGACAGGCGTTTGGCTACCATTCTCATAATGGAGGCTGTTGACAAGGGTGAAAGCATCAAGGACATTTACTTGTACGTTTTTCAACGTTCCCAGTATGAAATTGGTCGCCTGTGGCACTCAAATAGAGTTAGTGTAGCTCAGGAACATTACTGCTCGGCCGCCACTCAACTCATCATGTCGCAACTTTACTCGCGAATCTTCTCGAATGAGAAAATCGGTCGAACATTGGTGGCCGCTTGCGTAGGGGGTGAGCTTCATGAAATCGGAGTCCGCATGGTAGCGGACTTTTTTGAGATGGAAGGATGGGACACCTACTACATGGGCGCAAACACCCCCGCATCCAGCATTATTGAAGCAATAGATAAACGGCATGCCGACGTCGTCGGAATATCGTCCTCTACGCCACTCCATAGAAGCGCATTAAAGGACCTGATCTCAAGTATTCGTGAATTTGACCCGAATAAGAAAGTGAAGATTTTGGTAGGCGGTTACACATTGCGTACGTCTCCGGAATTGTGGAAACGCCTCGGGGCAGATGGTTTTGCCGAGGACGCTCAACAGGCTATTGCGCTGGCAAATCGAATAGTCGCGGAAAAGTCTCTTTCATGAAACCTGACGGACCTGAAATGGGAATTGTCTTCTCTTGCGATCTTGATGGAACCATCCAGGAAGTGATTCAGGATGGGCTTGGCCTTTCTGACAGAATGCACCCAGGAAAGCCTCTTTCTACTATTGTGGATAGGGGTAGCCTAATCAAGTCCCTGAACTTTATTGTAGAGATCAAGTCTCATGGCGCTGTCTTTGGTTGGCAACTTGGCATGCGTATTTTTGACAGTGTTGAGATTCTAAGCTTTGCTGGTGTTCTATGGAATGAAAGGCTATTGATCATCGGAGCCAAAACTACTGACGGGTTGGAAAAACTCCTTAATGAGATGGTTCAGATGGGAGCCGAACAAATCAATAGTCTTCGTTCAGCGATGAAAGATCGAGAGCAACTAGTAAAAAACCGAGAGCAGACAGATAGTACACTTTACGATGAATTGGGTCGACTCAATAACGAGCTTGCAAATTTGCAACGGGAAGTTACCAAAAAAAATGTTGAATTGGAAAAACTCAATGAAGAAAAGAACCGTTTTCTCGGAATAGCGGCCCATGATTTACGAAACCCTCTTAACGCAATACAGATTTATAGCGAGTTCTTGCTGGATGAAGCCGCTGATGCCCTTAATCAGGAACAAATGGGGTTTGTTTCAATAATACATTCCTCAAGCCGGTTTATGCTCCAGCTTGTTAATGATCTTCTTGACGTGGCCAAGATTGAGTCAGGGAAATTGGAGTTGGAACTCGCGAACACTGATTTGATAGGCTTGATTGAGCGCAACCTTGTTCTAAACAACGCGATGGCCTCTAAGAAACAAATTAGGCATACCTTTAATCATGATGCTCATATTCCCAATATTCAGATCGACGCGGCAAAGATCGAACAGGTTCTGAACAACCTCATAACTAACGCCCTGAAGTTCTCTAGTTCTGGAAGTGTCATAAACGTGAACCTTGTCCGAACTGATGATGAAGTCATCTTGTCAGTCAAAGATCAAGGTCAGGGAATACCCGCGAACGATCTTGACAAACTGTTCAAACCATTTCAAAGGACAAGTGTAAAGACAACTGATGGTGAAGAAAGCACCGGCCTGGGTCTCGCAATCGTACGCAAGATCGTGTTGGGCCACAAGGGGCGAGTCTGGGTTAAGAGCGAAGTCGGCCGAGGAACCACGTTCTATGTCGCTCTTCCCTTAAGCCCCGCAAAATGAGGTTGTCCTCAACTGTATGCGGTCCAGACCGGCCTAAGTGAGAATGGGACTTTTCGTCCTAAGAAACACCGGGGATAGGGCGCCAAACATGAAACAGATCGTTCGTTCTTCCTGTCGTGGTTGTCACGGAGTGTGTCAGGTACTAGTCCACACTGAGGACGGTTGTGTGACAAAAGTGACCGGGGATCCGGAAAGCCCTACGAGTCGGGGCTACATCTGTCCAAAGGGAAAAGCGGCGCCGGAACTGCTTTATCACCCCGACAGAATCACCACCCCTCTGAGACGGACGGGCGAGCGTGGACAAAATCGCTGGACGCCAATTTCCTGGGAAGAAGCTTTAGGTGAAATGGCCGAGAAATTCGGTCGGATAAGACAAGAAAACGGCCCGGAATTTTTGGCGGTAGCGCAGGGGACTGGACGACCCTACACGGAATTTACCATTCGATTCGCGAACGCTTTTGGAACACCCAATTTCATTGGCCCCGGGCATGTTTGTTACATCCCGAGGGTTATGGCAAGCGGTATGACTCTCGGGAGACTTCCGGTGGCTGACATTTATGGTTTCGGGGGAGACAAACCTGCTTGCATCCTGATTTGGGGCTGCAACATCACTCACTCGGGAGCCGCAGACGGAATGTGCGGGGGCATGCTGGAACGAGCTATAAAAAAAGCTCAAAAAGTAATCGTCATAGACCCACGTCGGATAGGACCTGTCGAAAAAGCTGACTATTGGCTCAGAATAAGACCGGGTACTGACGCAGCGCTGGCGCTCGCAATGATTCACGTTGTCATCAGAGAAAATTTGTTCAATCACGATTTCGTGGAAAATTACACCTTTGGATTCGACAAACTGATTGAACATGTCAATACTTTCACCCCTGAATGGGCTTCATCCATTACACGAATCCCGGCGGAAACCATTCAATCGGTCGCACGCGCATACGCCACGACTGCTCCGGCTTGCATTCAGTGGGGTAACGGAGTGGATATGAACTCGTGCAATTTTCAAACAGCGCGAGCCTTGCTAATTTTGAGCGCGATTACCGGTAACGTAGATAGACCTGGAGGGGATGCGCTTTGGGTTCCTCCGGAACGAATAAAGCCAAAATCTGTTTTCATCAACCCCGATCAGGCGGGTAAACACTTCATGCCGCCCGAATCAAGAAAACGGATGCTGACAGGTGGCATGTTTCCGCTCTGGGCTGAAACGCCGCATGCTCCATCATTCTGGCGATCTCAAGTGAGTGGCGACCCTTACCGTGTTAAAGCCATGTGGATTGTAGGGTCAAATCCTTTGCTTACCCAAACCCAATCACTCCAAATAGAAGCGGCCCTAAAAGACCACATGGAATTTACCGTGGTTTCGGATTTCTTTCTTACACCTACCGCTCAGCTTGCTGATCTGGTCCTGCCAGCGGCTACATGGCTTGAACAGGACGACGTTGTAAGCCTTCACAAAATCTGGTGTGTAATCGCTCGCAGGAAAGTAGCGCAGGTTGGAGAATCTCGGGACGATCGACATGTCATCCTGGACATTGCGCGCCGTTTAGGGCTACAGGAAGCGTTTCCGTGGACAAGCTGGTCAAATTATATTGATTGGTTGCTTGAAGATAGCGGTATGAATTTCGACGAGTTCTGTCAAAGATCAATCGTAGTTGGGAAAATGCGGTATCACAAGTACAGAACCGATGGATTTCAAACCCCTACCGGGAAATTCGAAATCTATAGCACTATTGTTGAGCATATTGGCGCATCTCCCCTACCCGTGTATCGAGAACCAGCGTATTCCCCTGTATCGCGACCCGATCTTGCCCTGGATTATCCGTTGATTCTTGTCTCCGGATCCAAGAACCGTTATTTCTTCCATTCCGAACTCCATCAAATTGCTTCGCTCCGCAAGAACAGCCCCGACCCGATCGTTGAAATTCATCCGAAAACCGCTGACTCTTTGGGGATTTCAGATGGGGATTGGGTGTGGATAGAGTCTCCATACGGTTCAGTTCAAATGAGGGCCAGGCTCTTTGACGGCATTGCCCCTGACGTGGTTTACGCCCAGCATGCTTGGTGGTACCCTGAAGACAAGCCCCCGGAATATGGCTGGAAACGTTCGAGTGTGAATCTTTTGTTTGGAAATGACGGCTACGACCCTGAAACAGGAAGCGAACCGATGAAGTGTTACCTCTGCAGAATAAAAAAATCTGAATAACTGACAGATCGGTCGAGACGTCCAGGTTCCCAAGTGATCATGTCTACTGGGATTCATGGTCTTTTTACCAACATGTATCAGGGGCGGATGATGAGGTTCCGGTTTGTAGTTATCTGCGAAATGCCTTTCCAGTTTATCGCCGCCGCATGGTCCTGCTCAGAAAGACTATCGAGGATCCGCAATCTGTTCACGTCTCTCTTGACGATTATCAAACTATCAAGAGGAATGAGTCCTCTTGTTACGCTACCCCTTGCAATAACGCCTTGGGGAGAGACGGAGGCTGTTCTTCCTTCATCGTCCTTGAAAGCTTCACCTTGTGAATAAAGGAAGTATGCGTAAATATTCCTGTTTCGATAAAGAATCCTCGCCCATTCTCCAAGGCCGTCCACGCCTTGAAAAACAACGGCTCGGTCTACTCCTCCGGCGGTAATGTAGGACTGCAAATCGAGGAACAGGAATGTAGATCCTGGAGCCACTTGAGGGGCTTGCTCCAACAAAGTCCGGGTTAGTCTTTGCCTCTGACGTTCAGCGTCCTGCCACTCGTGGCGTAGACCAGCCATGAACGCGGCCATTAGACATATGGCAATTATCGCGAGGGTGTGGGTCAGCGCTCTGGTTCTTGGATGAGCAGGAGCCACAACGATGGATGCGAGAAGAATGGCTAACCCGAAAGAAGCTGACGAATAGATCCTGCTCTGACTCGTGAAACCAATGGTTGAATTGTAGCCGGCCATGAGGTACGGAAGCATTCCCAAGATTACAAATGTGATCCCCAACATTCCGATATATAAGAAACCCTGGTTCCAGCGCTCCAACTTTTGAACTTGTGACGGAGGGCTCCTTCTCAGTGAATAAAAGACAAGAGCGGCCAGGACCAGGGCTGCAGGGGTCGCCCACAACCAGGACACGGAGTCTCCCGGAATATCATGGAACGGAAATGCGGCGTAAATTACAAGGTTCGAAAAGTATTTGAACACCAAGTCGATAGGGGGGATCAGGGAACTTTGTTTAACGGCTCCTCCTGAAAACACAAGGAAGCGGACCAAGACAAATAGGGCGAAGCTGCCAGCAATACCTGCAAACAGCCTGATAAAAAAAGCTTTTTCGTTGACGGCTTTTTCGCCCAGGCTATAGACTGGCCACACTAAGAGCGGAACGCCAAAAAGGATAAAAGTCGTGTTTTCATATGTAAACGCTGCCAGTAGGTAGAAAAGAGCCGGCGGGATCAAGCCGATCCATGAACAGGAACGTTGCGCCCAGCGCTGAAAGCTGAATGCCGAAATCCAGAAAAACAACATGGACAGACGCGAATTGTCGGTGTGAAACATATAAATGAGGTTTGAAACCGGAGTAAGGAAGAATGCGAGAAAAGCCCCTATTACAGGCAATGAAGCTTTTGAGGGAAATGCACGTTTTAAGGTACTAGCCAGTAGCAAACATGAGCCTGCTGACAAGATCAGCGCCGAAAGAGTATACAAAATTCTGTTTAAGCCGAACACATCAAAAACTAGAACAGTATAAATACCTTCTATGGGACGGCTGGACGCCTTGACGTATTCCCAAATTGATTGAGGAAAGGGGAACCAGTAGGGCCAGGAAAATTGCCACCAGTCATCCCCCTGAAATCCTATGTTACCAATTAAAAGGGCAAGGCTTAAGCTGAAGGTAAACAGGACCAAAGCAATTAGCGGAATAGTATTTATCTCAGCCGACGTTTTCAATTTGGTTTTCCGGCATTCTTTTTCTCTGGACCAAAAGCAACAGCGCAGGCAGCGTAACCAAAGTCAGAGGCACGGCTGAAAGCATCCCAACAATCATGGACCACCCGAGGAACTCCATGGAATAATGCCTCGATGTTACCATGGCCACAAAACCGGCCATTATGGTCAAAGAAGTTAGAACAGCTCTAGGAGTCACTCTGATCATGGTTTTCTGAATGTCACTGTTTTGCTCGTGAAGGCTGCCCATTACGACATGGATGCCATTGTGGATACTAAACCCAAAAACGAGAGGCGCAACACAGACCACCGAAAACGGTAGACCGGCTCCGACAAACCCGGCAGCTCCTAGAGTCATGGCAAAGGAACCGATCATCGGGATCAAACACAAGCCAACTCCCAGAGGATTCGGGAATACGGCCAGAAATATCAGAATTAATGAAACAAACGCATACATTCCCAAACGCACGAGTTCATCGACCAGGCTCGACAAAATGGCCTCCATGGTCTGACGTGTTCCCGATATATGGACGACAACCGGCAACCCTTTAACCGCCTCCAGAATCTCGTGATCGACTTTTCTCAGATCCTCAGGATTGGTAATGGCGTCTGAATACCGGACGTCGGTAAGGAATCTATACTTATCCTTTATCTTGGCTACGAACATGGCCTTTTCTGTGGGATCGTTGACATCCTGGTCATTATGATCGCTCTCAACAAGATCAGACATCATCTTCCCGGTGGAATCGAATGATTCTTCAAGTTTGTTCTTGGCAAACGTCGAATAGTCAGAGTTTTGAAGCTCGCGCTCGAAAATCTTTCTCAAATTTGGCCATGATTTAACTATTCCCGAAAGGATCTCGATGTTTTTCCGCTGAACTTTTTCAGGAGCCATGAAACGCGAAATAGAATCAAAAGAAGCTATTTCCGAAGATTTGGCCATGATTGATTCGAGTATGCGATCAAGCTCTCTCTGAACAGTCAATCCTTCCTGAAAATCTTTAACATCAAAGCTCAATTGAGTTGATTGAGAGAAGTTTGAATGAAATTTCGCGGAAATTTTCTGGGATACGGCCATAGATGTCATATCGCTTGCAAGGAAAACCTTGAAAAGATCCTTCTCGTAGGTGACTCTGGAAGCGTAAAAGGCGCTCACGCAAATGAGAACGATCGATACCGCTACAATTATCACAGGATTACGTCGGTAGAGACCGGCAAGGAATCCGAATGACACCATCATCTTCGGGTAACGGTCCTTTTTTTGGCTTGATAAAATCGAGACCATAGCCGGAAGAAGAAACAGTGTTGACACTATGGTCAAGGCAAGACCTGTCGCCCCGAAATAACCGAATTGAGTCAGCGCGGGCTGATTCGACAGGCATAGGCATAGAAAGGCTACTATGCCAGTGAGAGCGCCTAAGATCACTGGTGGTCCCGTTTGTTCATAAGATGTGAGGATTGCGTCCCTACAAGAACCATGGCGATCGAACTCTTCGCGGAAGCGACCCCAAAGATGAACACCATACTCTGCCCCAAGTCCGAGCAGAACTCCTGTAGCCCCCATGACCACCGGATTGACCTCATCGTAAGCGAGATAGAGTAAACCGTAGTTCGGGCCTATGCCGGCAGCCAATGGGATCATGAGTATGATGGCTGAAATGAAGCTTCTGTATATTGCCAGGAATGTAAACAAAACCAGCCCGAAGCTTATGATAAGAAGCCTTGATGTCTCTTCGTCAAAGATTACATCCGACTCGTACTGAAAGGCCGTCTTACCTGTTAACTCCCACTTGAGTTCTTTGATGTCCTTGACAACGTTTACGGTTTTGTTTAGTTCAGCAATTTTCGGAGGAATGAATTTGTTCAGGTGTTCGACCAGCGTTTTGGACTTTACTATGTCTGAGCTTGGAAATTGCGGAGTGATCTGAATAAGATATAATGTCGCGTCAGGGCTGGATATAAGGAGATAAGGATCACCTACCCCAATAGGCCCGGTTTGTTTTTCCATGGACTGCGCCACGAAATTGGAAAGTTCGAGGGGATCGCTCAGCAACTGTTTCTCCAAATGAGAATTCTCAAGCAAAATTAGATGATTTCGAGTCCTTCTGAATGCGTCCTTGACTCCTTCAGGGCTGAGTATCGCCTCTATTCCTTTTCTCTCATTTGCTGTCATGCCGAGCAAAAAATGCTTGAAGAGCGTTTCAACGTCTTTTGGGTTGTCTGGATCAATCAACCTGTATCTAACTCGCTCAACCCCCGGCACAGTTGCTATGCTTTCGCCTAGATCCTGAATATATTGCAGTCGGTTCCTTCCTGGGGGCTCCGGGAATTCGAGCACCAGCACCAGGGATTCTTGTTCGCCAAAATATTGATTGTTTTCTTTTGTAAGATTTATGACCTGGTTACTTTTGCCTACGCCTGCCAGGAGGTTTGTGCTCGTCACAATAAAGGGCATGCTGGCAAAACCAAGAGCAGCTATTATTGCGCTGGTGATTAGCGCCGAATATGGATGATTCAGAGATGTCAGCGCTATTTTGCGCAGCAGAAACAGGAGCCATTTCATTGGATGATTCCAGAAGGCATATATTTTAATAAGGTTAAAAACCTGTAACAGTTGGGATTTTATGTGTCAACACTTCGGCTCAATGTGAAATTGTTAGGCCAGTTGACAGAAAATTCAACACATTGCTTGCATATCACTTCTCCAGGAGACTATATTCTAAACTATGATAATTGGCCATCTTGCAATTGCGGGTATAGCGAAACAGACCTGGTTTGAAAAGGAGAATATACTCTTTTTATCTTTGGCCGCTTTCGGACCGGACCTCATAGATAAACCCGCAAACATGCTATTAGGATTACCGGAACGTGGTGTCAGCCATACCCTGATATTTTTTTTCGCCATGATTGCGATAGCGTTTCTCCTGAGAACCTGGCTGAAGCTTAGCTCCCGGACGCTAATCGCAGGAATAGCGATGTGGGGAACCCATCTAGTAGGAGATTTTTTGCAACTCCAAGTCCTATTTTGGCCCTTTGGGGGACACTGGGAGCCCAGTTCCAAATTTCATGTAGTTGAGAAACTGCTGCAATTCTACGTCGACAGATTGTATTTTGCGCAGTTCTGGATGGAAGTGGCATGCGTCACGACATTGTTGGCTCTCTTGCTTTCAAGATTATTTCTCCGAACATTCCCCCGACAAGAAATTCTTCCAGGATCGGAACTCCCACCTTCGGATGGTGACTGAATATTAAATAGTTTTTGATATAGGCCAATTGCTTTCTTTGTTCTCCCATTAGTGCACTCACCATTGGACCTGGATTCAGTGTGAACGGAGGCGCCAATGTCCAAAAAGCGGCTGCTGTCATCATTGAGATGGCTACGCTCTCTTGCCGATGTCGGCCCTCGCCGCCACCAGGAATTATCACAAGGATGGGCTGAAGTCGTTTGTGGACGTCGGGGATGGGAAGATCTGTATCGCCGTCGATGGCAATATGACAAAAAAGTCAGATCGACACACGGAGTCAACTGTACAGGATCTTGTTCGTGGGATGTTTTCGTAAAGGACGGCATAATAGTTTGGGAACTTCAGAACACTGATTATCCAGGATGCGGTCCCGATTTTCCCGATCATGAGCCTAGAGGTTGCCCTCGTGGAAGCTCATTTTCATGGTATACATATAGTCCGGTACGAGTCAAACACCCATACATACGCTCCACTCTCCTCGAAATATGGAAAGAAGCCAGGGAATATGAATCAGATCCTGTAAAAGCATGGGCAGCAATAGTAGAAGACCCATTCAAGAAAAAGAAATACCAGCAGTCAAGGGGTAAAGGGGGATTTGTAAGGGTTTCCACCAGTGAAGCCATAGAACTCATAGCCGCTTCTTTGGTCTATACCGTCAAGAAATTCGGTCCTGACCGGATTTTTGGTTTTTCGCCGATACCCGCTATGTCTATGGTTGGCTACGCCTCAGGTTCCAGATTCCTTTCGCTCATTGGAGCTTCTATGGCAAGCTTTTACGATTGGTACTGCGACCTGCCTCCGTCCTCTCCACAGGTATGGGGTGAACAGACGGATGTTCCAGAAAGCGCCGACTGGTTCGAGTCGACTTACATGATCGTGTGGGGAACCAATCTACCAATGACTCGTACACCCGACGCCCATTTCTTCTCTGAGGCCCGTTACCGAGGAGCAAAAGTGGTCGCAGTTTCACCAGACTACACTGAATATGTCAAATTCTCGGACACCTGGCTTCCTGCGAAGGCCGGCACGGATTCTGCCATGGCCATGGCGATGACATTTGTAGTGATCAAGGAATTCTATCTTGATCACCCGTCGGATTATTTCACGACCTATGCAAAGAGTTTTACCGATCTGCCGTTCGCCGTTCGTCTAAAACCGGATCTTGATGAATACGTTTCAGACCGTTTTCTTAGGGCGTCCGACCTTGGTTTGCCAACAAAAAAACCAGAATGGAAAACTGTTTATTTTGATACAAATTCCAGATCATTTGTTGCGCCAAATGGAACCATGGGCAGTCGGTGGGACGAAGAAGGCAGATGGAATCTGAAGCTGGAGGATTCGATTACGGGATCTGAAGTGAACCCGGCCCTCAGTTTTGCTGATGATAATGATCGATGGGTTTCCGTAAAATTTCCTTTCTTTGGCCTTGAAGGGTCAAAGATCAGGACAGGAACCGCGCCGGTCAAGAGAATTTTCGTACAGGGAGAAGAGATCCTTGTCACTACCGTCTTTGATTTAATGGTAGCTAACCTCGGAATTGAGCGTGAGCCTCTTGTTGACAACACTCGGGCTTACGATGATCCGAACCCCTATACACCGGCATGGCAGGAGGGGATAACAGGAGTGCCGGCTAACGATGTAATTGCAGTAGCCAGGGAATTCGCCGAGAATGCTGAGAAAACCCATGGAAAATCCATGATATTGTTGGGGTCTGGAACGAATCACTGGTTTCACTCTGACATGACCTATAGAACGATCCTCAACTTGACATCCCTTTGCGGTTGCCAGGGAGTGAACGGAGGTGGTTGGGCCCATTATACCGGTCAGGAAAAAGTTCGACCGCTCGTGGGCTGGTCAACGATCGCGTTTGGACTGGATTGGATTAGGCCACCACGTCAAATCAACGGGACGTCTTTCTTCTATTTTGCTACCGGACAGTGGCGGTATGATACTCTCGACGCAAGAAGCCTCGCTTCTCCTCTTGCTCCTTCCGATCTTCCGGAACATCCTGCGGACTACAATGTAATTTCCACTCGTATGGGCTGGTTGCCGAGCTATCCACAGTTCGATCAAAACCCTCTGGATCTTTGCATACAAGCGACCTCTGAGGGATGCGTAACAGATGAGGAAATTATCTCCAACATTGTTGGCAAGCTTAAGGACGGCCGATTGAGTTTTGCGGCCGAAGACCCTGACAACCCTGTAAATTTCCCACGTTTGCTGTTTATCTGGCGTTCCAATCTCCTGGGGTCAAGCGGAAAAGGACACGAATATTTCCTGAAAAACTTGTTGGGAACACATAGCTCCATATTGGGGCATGAAAGCAAATTGAGACCGAGAGAGATAAAATGGAGAGACCAGGCGCCGGAAGGTAAACTAGATCTTCTGGTGTCCTTGGACTTTCGTATGTCTACAAGCGATCTATATTCTGATGTGGTTTTACCGGCAGCGAGTTGGTATGAGATCCACGATCTCAGCACAACTGATCTCCACCCTTTTATTCACCCATTTAATCCTGCCATTGATCCACCGTGGGACACGAAAAGCGATTGGGACCATTTCTCTGCAATTGCTGCCAAGTTTTCGGAGCTATCCGGATCTCATCTCGGAGTCCGCAAGGATATTGTAGCAACCCCTCTACTCCATGATTCCCCAGGAGAAATCGCTCAGTCGCGTGTCCTGGATTGGAAAAAGGGAGAAGCGGAGCCCATACCAGGCAAGACGATGCCTAATCTGCAGATACTGACCCGTGATTTCCCAAACGCTCACAAAATGATGAACGCCCTCGGACCCATGCTCGTGGACGGAACCATTGGCGCAAAGGGCGTAACATGGAACCCCTCCCAGGAATACACGCGTCTGAGAAGCATCCTCGGGACGGTCAAAGATCCTGGATTAACATTCGGCATGCCGGAACTAAAATACAGCAAACAGGTGGCAGAGGCAATTCTCACTCTTTCGCCCGAGACGAATGGAAGTGTCGCTGTCAAGTCATGGACGGAGTTGGAGAAAAGAACAGGCTTAAAACTGGCTCATTTGAGCGCAGGCAGAGAAGAGGAAAAACTCACATTCTCCGACCTGACCGTTCAGCCCAGAAAAATAATGACCTCACCCACGTGGAGTGGTGTAGAGTCTGAAAATCGGAGATATTCCGCTTTTGTTATCAACTATGAGGAACGGGTTCCTTTTCGTACGCTCACGGGCCGAGCGCACTTTTATCTGGATCACGAATGGATGTTGGCATTTGGAGAGGGATTGCCGATTTTCCGTCCACCTCTCAACATGGATGCGCTGGGTTCTGTTCGTCTGGACCAGCGGGCCTCGAAAACGATAGTCTTGAATTATATTTCTCCTCATTCCAAGTGGTCCATTCATAGCACGTATGCGGAAACTCTGATTATGCTCACCCTGTTTCGCGGAGGCGCCACTATCTGGATGAACAACGAGGACGCCACTTCCGTCGACATCAAAGACAATGACTGGGTAGAGTGTTTCAATGTGAACGGCTTGACCGTGGCCAGAGCTGTGGTAAGTCACAGAATCCCAGTTGGAAAGGCTTTCATGTATCATGCTCAAGAAAGACTTATCGTCCCGGACTCGGAAATCTCAGGACAGACGTCGGGTGGCCACAACAGTGTGACTCGGATTGTTATGAAGCCGACTTTGATGATCGGCGCATACGCTCAGCTTAGCTATTCTTTCAACTATTATTGTCCCACAGGATCAGAGAGGGATGTGATCGTCGCAGTCCGAAAAGCCGAGGGGGTGAAGTGGCATGAAGATTAAAGCACAGATGGCCATGGTCATGAACCTCGACAAATGTCTAGGTTGCCACACTTGCAGCATCCCATGCAAACACGTGTGGACAGATCGAAAAGGCGCTGAGTATATGTGGTTCAACAACGTGGAAACAAAACCGGGAATTGGGTACCCGAAGAAATGGGAAAACCAGGAAATCCGAAAAGGAGGTTGGCATCTTCAGGACGGCGAGCTTCAGCTTAGGGCCGGCGGACGGCTGAAAAAGTTTGTAGGCATATTCCACAATCCTGATCTGCCAGACCTTGACGATTATTATGAACCGTGGACGTACGACTATGAAAAACTCACATCATGTCCTCCGAGTCAACACCAACCAACGGCAAGGCCAAGATCTCTGATAACTGGCCAAAATACCGAAATCAATTGGGGACCGAATTGGGAGGATGATCTTGCGGGTGTCCATGAAACCGGATTAGACGATGTTAACTTTGCTGGTATGGAAAAAGAGATTTATCTCAAATTTAAAAAAGTTTTCATGTTTTATTTACCCCGTATCTGCGAACACTGTCTCAATCCCGCATGTGTCGCGTCTTGCCCCTCAGGGGCTCTTTATAAGAGAGAAGAAGACGGTATCGTTCTGGTCGATCAGGAACGGTGCAGAGGTTGGCGCTATTGCGTTTCAGGTTGTCCGTATAAGAAAGTCTACTTCAACTGGTCGGAGGGTAGAGCTGAGAAATGCATTCTTTGCTATCCCAGAATCGAAAGTGGTCAACCTACACTTTGCGCTCAATCCTGCGTCGGCCGTATACGGTACCTGGGAATTTTGCTCTACGATGCCGACAGGATTAAGCAGGCCGCCTCTGTCCTTGATGATCAAGGAATTTATAAGGCTCATATTGAAACCCTTCTCAATCCCAATGACCCGGAGATCATTTGTGAAGCTCTAGATCAGGGCGTTCCAAAGAATTTTGTGGTGGCCGCTCAAAGATCGCCCGTATATAAATTGGCGGTTGAATGGAAACTGGCTTTTCCTCCTCACCCTGAATTCCGAACGCTACCAATGGTCTGGTACGTACCCCCATTGAGCCCACTGATCCAGGGGGTGGAAAATCAGGATACTGATGTAGAAAAGAACGATTTTATGCGCATTCCGTTCAGGTATTTGGCCAATTTGCTCACTGCAGGGGATGAGTCTCCTATCAGATTTGCCCTGAAGAAACTTATAAAGTTGCGCAAATTTATGAGATCAACTCGGGTCTCCGACAAGCCGGATTATAAGTCACTCGAGGAAGTGGAAATGACGGAAGTTGTAGCGAAAGAAATGTATAGACTCCTGGCTATTGCAAAATATGAAGACAGATTTGTAATACCTACTACAGCACGGCAGGAAACCGAAGACATGTATCAGGGTCGAGGTCGACTGGGCTTCCCTGCAAAATCCCTAAGGCCCGCGGAATAATCCGCTCTGATTTTTTTGACACACTTGGATTTGGATCATGAGATAATGCCAATTCAGCAAGACAAAAGAGCAATGTTCAGATTATTCTCGGCGCTTCTGAGTTATCCCGATGCGACGCTCATAGACTCATTAGAGGACTTTAGACGGGAGTGCGCAAGCTTTTCGGAATGCAACTCCACCTCAAAATTGAATCATTTCTTTGAAACCTTAGAAACGGTTCCCCTGATGGCGATTCAGGAATCATATACATCAGCCTTTGATTTCAGCGCTGACACTTGTCTTTACCTGACTTATCATGAACATGGAGAAACCTGCGAAAGGGGAGCTGCGCTGTCGAAGCTTCGACAACTATACAAGACCGAAGGTTATGAGCAGTTGAATTCCGAATTGCCGGATTACCTGCCCATAGTCCTCGAATTTCTATCCGTATGTTCGGATGAAACCGCCTCCATTGTATTGCGTAATCACATCTCTCATATCAGCATTCTGACTGAACGATTAAAACATATTAGGCATCCCTACGACTGCGTCATGGAAAGCCTTTTATTGTCATGCGGGGAATTGATTTCTGAAGGAGAGTAAATCAATGGAAAATTTATTCTATACACTGGCGTTCCTGGTTTTCCCTTATATTGCCTTGACCGTTTTTGCTCTCGGGCATTCCTATCGCTATCGTTCAGATATTTACCATTGGAATTCAAAATCAAGTGAATTGGTTGACCGTGACAATCTAAAGGTTGGGATCTCAATATTCCATTGGGGTATAATCTTCACCTTCTTAGGACATTTCTTTGGTTTGCTGACCCCTCAATTGGCCCTCGACAGGTTGGGTATTACTGCAGAGATTCATGATTTCATGGCCATTTACACAGGGATGGTGTTTGGCGCTATGGCGCTGTTAGGACTGTTGATTCTCCTTAGGAGAAGATTAATTAGACCTAGAGTTCGATCAACATCATCCATCAATGATGTAATTCTCCTAACGCTGTTGGTGTTCGTAGTGTTCATGGGCACATACAACACCTATTTTAAACGTTTTGACGTTTTGTCCACTATTGCGCCGTGGATACGGAGCATTGTGACTTTCCATCCAGATCCTCGTCTGATGATCGAGGTCCCGTGGTCTTACAAGATCCACATCCTGGCGGCGCTCACGTTGTTGGGATTTTCTCCATTCACACGGTTGGTTCATATATGGAGCATTCCCCTGACCTATTTTCTACGGCCATATCTTTCGTTTCGTAGAAGATTTGCGGACACCATTTAAGACCTTTCAAGCATTGACGTCAAATTGACTAAACTGCACAGATTATCTTCAATTGTACAAGAGCTTCCTCCTTCTTATTTCTCCATGGTCATGGCGACCGGGATAATTTCGATAGCCGCCGACCTGGTCGGATTCAGTGTCATTCCACAGGCTTTATTATGGCTTAACGTAGCGTTTTACGTTCTTCTGTGGCTATTCACAATTACCCGTATCGTGTTCTACTCCGGTCGATTCCTTGAAGACCTGAGTGATTTTAATCGAGGGGTCGGCTATTTGACCACAGTAGCAGCTACGTGCATTCTTGGGAGTCAGTTTGTCATCCTGGATAAAGCATATCAACTCGGGTTTGTGTTCCTTTGCGCTGCATGCTTCCTTTGGGGCTTTCTGATTTATTGGTTATTTACCGCTCTTATGGTCCGGAGCGACAAACCAGCGATTGAAGCGGGAATCAACGGGGCGTGGCTTCTCGCTACGGTCAGCGCACAGTCTTTATCTGTTCTTGCCGGGAGATTAGCTAATCAATTCCTGTCATATCGGGAATCTATTCTATTCTTTTCTCTTGGTATGTTCCTTGTAGGATGCGCATTGTATCTCATATTGATTACGTTAATCTTCTATCGGCTAATGTTTAAGGAATTGCTGCCGGAGAGATTCAGCCCGACTTACTGGATAAATATGGGCGCTCTCGCAATAAGCGCGCTTGCAGGCACGATCCTCGCCCAGAACGTTCATGGCCAAAGTATCCTGAGCCCATTTGCCCCGTTTGTGAACGGGCTCACTATAATGTGCTGGTCTATGGCCACCTGGTGGATTCCGATACTCTTGGTTCTCACATTATGGAGACACATCCATGGACGCGTCAGGCTTTCATACTCACCAGAATATTGGAGTCTAGTCTTCCCTCTAGGTATGTACACGGCCTGCACGGGCACGTTTTCTGAAACGTTTCAACTATATTTTCTATTGGTAATTCCACATTGTTTCATGTACCTCGCTTTTGCAGCGTGGCTAATGACGTTTTTTGGCCTAATCAAATTTATTAGTAATTTTTTGTTCAATGACGGAGTGGTTAATGCCCCAGAAGAAAACAATATTAAGTGAAATGAGGAAAAAAGAGCGTGAAGTTCGCAGGAACCTTATAATAGACGCCTCAATTCGACTGTTTGCAAAGCAAACTTTCAATAAGGTGGGAATACGCGATATAGCCGCTGAGGCCGGACTTTCACCGACTTCAATCTACAGATACTTTTCGAACCGCGATGATCTTTTCGTGGAGGCGCTGTGGAGAGAAGCTAAAAACATAGAACAGGAAATTCGACGTTTAAAGGACTCTGAAACAGGAGTTTCAATCGAGCAAATCGCATCAGCCTTTGTGGATTATTTGCTCGAACACGCGACTTTTTTTGAAATGATGACTCATTTCATGATTACTGGAAAAATAGGCGAGAAAGCTTTGGAAAAGTTTAACGAGGCCGAGAAGAAACTCCTGGATGTTTTCGACGAGATTTTCCTAAGTGTTGGCGCAAAAGGGGATATTCGGTTATTTTCCCACGCCTTTTTCGCCTCGCTTAACGGAATTTTGATTACGTTTCAGAATTATCCTGGTCGGACTGCGGAAGATACTCGGAAACACGCTTTAAGATTAGCTTCGATCATTTCAATGATTTTCAGGAAAGGGGTTACTTGAGTATGGGCGTCTTTGAGATCTATTTTCTCCGTCAAGGCAACCCCTTTCAGAACAATCAGTCCAAAATTAGAAACTATTTTGACGCTTTCAGGACGTTCTTGAGGATTTTGCCTACCGGGTTCTTGGGCAATCCATCCACGAAACGGACTTCTCTTACACACTTGAACGAGGCAAGTTTTTCCTTGCACAAACGTACAATGTCCTCGGTTTCAACCGACGTTCCGGTCTTCTTGACAACATAAGCGGCAGGAATCTCTCCCCACTTGCTATCCGGAATTCCGACGACCGCCACTTCCGCGACTGCAGGGTGCGTAATTATCACAGCCTCCAACTCTGCGGGATAGATATTCTCTCCGCCGCTGATGATCATGTCTTTCAACCGATCTACAACGGAAAAATATCCGTCTTCATCGACCACGCCAAGATCTCCTGAACGATACCATCCATCCATGAAGGCTTCACGGGTGGCTGTTGGGTTGTCCCAGTATCCCTTGAAAACGATTGGCCCCTTACAAAGGATTTCGCCGACTTCGCCGGCCATTTTCTCTAGTCCCGTTTGAGGGTCAACGATCTTTAGCTCGGAGTAGAATATGGGTTTGCCATGAGTGTGACTTTTCTCCAACGGCATGTTATGGAGCCAGAAAGTCACCCCACCTGAAAACTCGGTGATGCCGTACACCTGCTGCACTTTGATCCCTAATTCAAGGTACGCCCGAATGAGAGATTCAGGCACAGCCGACGCTCCACATATTAACCACTTGAGGCTGGACGAATCTATTTTTGTCGCTCGGGCAACCATCAGCATCGCTTGAAGCATTAGAGGCACAGACATCATGGAGGTGATTTTCTCTTGCGCTATTGCGGCCCATACAGATTTAGGATCAAAGTTCGGGACGAATATAGTCGTCGCTCCTTTGTGCAGATTGGTTACCAGTGGAGCAAAGCCTCCGATGTGAAAAAGTGGCGCGACCAGGAGAAAACGATCGCCATAATTCCAGTCCAACGTATGAGAAAGCGTTAGAGAAGACCACAAGAGATTATTGTGAGTGAGAGTCGCCCCTTTAGGTTTACCCGTGGTGCCTGACGTGTACATGATTATTGCAGGATCATCTCCGCCACCAATTAGTGTGGGTTCAGAAGCCGGTTGTTCAGAGATCGCCGCTTCAAACTCAACATCCTGGCCTTCTCCGCCCTTCCGCACATAGATCCTGGCAGGAATTGTCGTCTTCAACTGGTCTACCGTTTCTTGAAATTCCGCATCGTATACCAGGAATGAAGCCTTACAATTGTTTAGAATGTACTCCAGTTCAGGTTTCTGTAATCGCCAGTTCAGCACTACAGCGATGGCCCCAATTTTGGCCGAAGCGTAAATTGCTATGCCCAAATGTTCATTGTTCTTGCACAGGATGGCCAGCCGCTCTCCGGGCGCTATATTCTTTTGTTTCAAATACGCTGCAAAACGATTTACTCTTGAATTGACCTCACAGAAAGAGTACCGATAACCTTCACCTACAAAACCCTCGTCATCAGGCGTGAGCCGCGCTCTGTGAATGAGGGTTTCCCCAATGTTAAAGTCCATGATCTTCCTCCGTTGACGTCTTGACTAAAACTTTTCACGCATTTATAAACTGGACAGCGCATTGGCCACCGGCGTCTTTTGCGGGTTGAGGATGGGAGCCCTACCCACTTCGTCCAATGCCTGCTGTTGATACAGTTTGAACAGTTCGTCACAGTACATTTCCCATGCAATGGCCCGTTCTATTGCGCCCGGTTCAAGATCGAAGAATGATGGCCCCTCGAGAAAATCTCTAAGCCTTGTGGAAAGGTCATCCACGGTTTTCCGGGAAACTCCGTGGAGGACCGATCCTATGAATTCCTCAGGGGGGTACCAGTCAGAAACACGTTGTATGTCTCGATAAACCTGCATCAGTAGAACATTGCGGGGCCCTTCCCACAATTCGTTAACGGTAGCGTCGCGGAATAGCCGTGGCAAAGATGAAAAGTCTTCTATCACACCATGACCGCCGAATATGGACATGGCCTTTCGAATTGCGTCCACCGCATCGTAAGCCGACACCAGTTTCTGTAATATAATCAACTCTCTTAGATTGAATCGTTGCTTTCTTGTTTCTATGGGCTCTTTGGACCCCAAACCGGCTTGAAGCTTACCACCAAGACGAATGAAAAGATCATAGACCTTAAAGGCTCCGGCAGTAGTTCGTTGAGCAGCGTCGACAAGATCTCGAAGTTGTCCGGCGCCAAGTGGCCACTCACAGATTTTCTTGCCAAAAACATCTCGGAACTGACCATAAAGGATAGACTCTCGAGCCGCTCGCGTCACAGCCGATGCGCTTGAGATCGCCACGGCAATTCGCGACAATGTGAGTACAATGCCAACGGCGTTGGCCACGCCGCGGTTGGTAGGGCCAACAGCGTAAGCCACAGCCCCATCATATTCTATCTCAGCGGTCGGCAATTCTGAGGTTCCCATCTTCCATTTCAAACGATTGATCCGATGCCCATTTCTATTCTCATGGGACTTTTCCGCAGGTAACCACGAAGGCACGATGAATGTGCCCACTTCTTCGCTACCCGTGACTTTCGCTGTAATAACACTATAATCCGAGTGTGCGGCTGAACAGAAAAATTTGGTTCCATATACCTTATAATGGTCACCGTGAGGTTCGGCTTCGAGTAGATTGGCCGGAATATCTGACCCACCCTGGATTTCAGTCATGAATTGAGCGCCTATACCAAAATCACCGTCAATTCCCTCTTTGCAATGCTGAAGGATTCTTTCCAGCTCTGTCTGCCTTCCTTCAGGAAACTCCTCGATTAGCGCTATTAGTCCTTCAGTGCACGCTATCGGACACACGACACATGATTCGCCTATCTGGTGAAGGAGGAATCGTTTTATAAAACGTGCCCACTGATTAGTCTTGAACGAGAATAAAGCTTCCCCAAAAGTCTCTTTTTCAAGCGTCCTTGTTTGCTCGGGCCGGACTAACCTGTCTATCCGGTGATTGTGAGCGTCATAATGCTCTATGTACGGTCTCAATTCCGGTCCCGCTATATTATCTGCCAATTCCCGCCATTTCCCTGAGACCTTCAGAGAAAATTCAGCGACCTCATCGTGCAGGTCAGGCATCAAATCAGAGCAATAGTGATTGATGATCTTGATCAGAAAGGGATCATCGAGATAGAAATCAACCGAGTATAGATTCTCCAGGAATTCATCGAACGAATATGGATTGCGCCTGTCGGGAAGACTCATCGGATCTGCCTCCTTTTTGAAGCCTAACTAGGTCCCAGAAACTTGGTATCTTATGAATAACCAAGACTATCAGAGAACAATGTTTCCTGTAAAGAACATTGTTTCATAATCTGAGGCCAAAATGACAGGATGTCGTCCGCCCCGTTGCCCTGCGCCAAACCACTCAACTGAGGGCTCATCTAATTGTAAAAAACCCCTTTCCTGCTTTATGGCCAAATATGCTTAGGACATGCTTACGCTTATCTGTTAAGGTGCACGGGTAGCCGCCTGTAGCTTACAGGCTTCATATACTACAACTGAAAGGAATGGCCATGATCAAGGTTACCTGCTTTGGCGGGGCAGGGTCAGTGACCGGCTCAAATTATCTCCTCGAAACATCGGATGGAAGAAAGCTCATAGTAGATTGCGGGTTGTTCCAAGGCGCCAAGGATATGGAACTTCGCAACTGGGAACCCTGGGGTTACGAACCCAAGGCTATAAAAAATTTGATCCTTACTCATGCCCACATTGATCATAGCGGGCGTATTCCCAAGTTTGTAAAAGACGGTTTCAACGGCAGGATCATAACTTCGCCACCCACAGCGGAATTATGTCAGGTCATGCTACTTGATTCCGCTCATGTTCAGGAAATGGAAGCGGAATGGAAAACCAGAAAAAACAGCAGACGCGCTAGGACAGGCTCTACTCCTCTTTACACAACCAAGGACGCAACGGAAAGCCTCAAGTTTTTTGTCCCGTTCGAACTGGATAAAATCTTTGATGTAGAACCCGGAATCAAGGCCAGACTGCGAAACGCGGGACATGTCCTCGGCTCATCGATAGTTGAGTTATGGGTTCAGGACGAAGGAAGCCAAACCAAAATAGTTTTTTCAGGGGACCTCGGGAAGCACGATCAACTAATTGTAAAGGACCCATCCGAAATCTCGGAAGCGGACGACCTCTTTATCGAATCGACCTACGGCGACCGTCTTCACAGAAATTTTCAAGACAGCAAAGCCGAATTCCTGGAAGCGATACACTACGCTCTTTCCAATCGAGAAAAGGTCATCATCCCAGCTTTTGCCCTGGAAAGGACTCAGGAGGTTCTCTATCTGCTCGGAGAATTTTTACGATCTGGACAAATCCCCAACATACCAATCTACCTTGACAGTCCTCTAGCCATAAAGGCCACCGAAATTTTCAGAAATAACAAACAGTATTATGACCAGGCCACTCAAGCAATTGTGGAACAGGGTTTCGATCCATTCAGCATGCCGAACCTTAAACTGACCCCGTCCACACAAGATTCTATGAAAATAAACGAGGTTAAAGGATCAGCTATTATTATCTCGGCCAACGGAATGTGTTCAGCGGGTAGAATTAAACATCACCTGAAACACAATTTGTGGCGACCTGGAGCAAGTATCATTATTGCGGGCTTCCAGGCCCAGGGAGCCACTGGTCGCCAAATTGTGGACGGCGCCAAGACCGTTACGATCTTCGGGGAAAAAGTGGCTGTGAAGGCCAAAGTCTTCACCATCGGGGGCTTGTCGGCTCACGCCGACCAGGCGGATCTCCTTGCATGGGTCGGCCATTTTGCCGGCAAATCAAAGCCCAGAGTTTTCGTGACACACGGAGAACCGAGATCAAGCAACGCTCTCGCAATCAAGATCAGGGAACAATGGGGATTGGATGCTTACGTTCCTCAATGGCGTGAAGTCTTAAGACTTGATCATGTTGAAGCTGCCCATGAGATAGTCCCCGGTCCCATTGCCAAGGATTTCAGCCGTGAGATGCTGTCTGTTACAGCGGATATCGAAGCTGAGATCGCAAAGTTGAAAGAGCGACTTTCCCTTTATGGCAAAAAGATTTCTGAAGATGATCTTGACAGGTTGAAGGATATTAAAGAGGATTTGCAGACCGTTATTGTAGGATAGATTTCCGGAATCGCTCGAGATGGTATAAATCCTGGCAATGAATGGAAGACTTTTCATTTAATACGACCTGACTCCACGGCGACGAAGTGGATGTCAGGTCGATGTACATTGTCTCTCTATACCTATTTCAGGTTTCTAAGACGAACGTCCACTCCCTGCGCGCCTTTCATCAGATTTGTCAGCTTGGACAAATCAGTATCGCCAGTATGGTAAGGATACAAAATCTTCGGTTTGAAGGTCTTGACAGCGTCATCGACCATTTCCGGCGTCATTGTGTATGGCAAATTCATGGGTAGAAAAGCAATGTCAATGTCTTTAAGACTTTTCATTTCAGGCGTGTTTTCCGTATCGCCGGCAACGTAGACCCGTTTGTCCCCGAAAGTAAAGACATACCCGTTACCTACTCCTTTTGGATGATAGGGTACGCCAGGGGCCCTCATGTGAACCATGTTATAAGCGGGAACAGCCTCTATCTTAACGCCGTAAACGGTTTTCGTATCGCCGTTATGCATTATGATTCCACCAGGAACTGTCTGGGCGCACTTCTCAGTAAGGACGACGACAGTATCCTTTGTTCGAATCTTCTTGATTGCGTCCGGGTCAAGATGATCCGCGTGTTCGTGAGTAAGGATGATGGCGTCCGCCTTCGGCAGTTTAGAATAATCAGCCAACTTGCCCCACGGGTCCACGTGGAATATTTTCCCGGCATAGTTGAACATTAGGGTCCCATGTCCAATAAAAGTGATCTTGAGGTCCCCTCCGGATGTTTTGATCGTATCAGTCTGAAAGTCTTGTTTGGCGATAGCCGTCGTAACCACCAGGAAAAACATTAGTAGAAAGATTGAGTATACTCTGGTCACTGAATACCTCCTTGAAAAAACAGGTGTTGCAATCCATATATCAAGTTTGTGTCTTGACTAGGGCTCGGTGTTCATACGGACACGGTGAAAAGGTCTAACGCGGGCCCGTTCAAAAAATCACCACATTTGATTCAAAGCCCAACACCAGTCCAGCCTTCTCTATTGAGCAGGATTTGTCGTCGCCGGCTGGTCTTCCTGGGCTGGTGGCTCCGTGAGTCTCACCAGGAACCACTGTTCAGTCCGAGACTTACCCAGATGCACCAATACATCGGTTTGATCCTGAGTGAGGTTGTAAATCCCTGTCTCCATTATTACAGCGTTGTTATTGTCATCAGCGAAAGTCCAAACAGCTCTCTGAGACTGCTTGTCGACCATTCCTTTAATCGGTTTGGTCGTGTCGTTTTCCGTATTGTAGTACGTTCCCTGAATGGCGCCGTCTTTGTTAACCGCAAGTTGCAGAACCATGTTCGATGCTTTAGTAGCGTCCTGAGTCAATGCGAACACGCCCAAGGGCATCCACTGGGCTGCCTCGTCTTGGACCTCAGGTGCCGTGGAAACTATCTGAACAGCCTGGTCATAATATTCAACAGCAGAGCAAATACGACGACCATTCAGATAGACATAGTCATTATCGTAATAGAAATTGGAGCCATAATCGTAGTACAGAGGAGGTCCCCAATTCCAGACAACCCATGAGCTTAGCGCGACCCATGTGGCCGGACGCCACCAGTAATTCCACGGGTGGTTAGGCCATATATGATTATGCCAGTAATACTGATTCAGATTGGAGTGTCTAGCCCACCAGTTCTTGTTAAACATGTTGTGGTAGCGGTGGGAATAGTTGTCCCTAATGTGTTGGGCCGCCTGGGGGTTCAGTTTCTGACCCTGATGGCCTCCCTTCATCGGCATGTAACCTACAGCGTCATGAGCGCCTGGGCCCCTACCCTTGTTCAAAAAATGATCCAAAGCCACTGCTCCGGCGGCTCCTCCGAGAGCGGCAGCGCCCACTTTACCCATACCAGGGCCGGGCTGCCGGCCGATATTTTGCTTGGGCAAGTTAAGAAATTGCTGCACTCTTTCTTGGCTCGGTTTGTTCTTGAAGCCTTGCCCAGCCTGAGGATGAACCCCCTGAACCGGCGTCCTGTTTCCGCCAGGTCTGGTATCCCTTTGAGGTCTGAAAGACTGCGGATTGACTACCCGGTTTTGACCCGAAAGATTAGGTTGGGAATATCCTCCACCCCGATGCTTGATATTCATTTGAGGCTGGAAAGTTTGGGGTTGACCTGATCTTTGTTGACCCGAAAGATTAGGCTTGGAATAGCCTCCACCCCCCGGTTTAACGTTCATTTGCGGCTGAAAAGTCTGGGGACTGACTGCTCTTCTTTGACTGGAAACATTGGGTTTTGAATATTCGCCTCCCCTTGGTTTGGAAAATTGGCCGGCCGGTTGAGGCCTGTTAACAGCAGGGTTTCTCACAGACGGCGTAGCCTGCCTTGTTCCTCCCCCACCGTGTTGACGAACAGCGCCGACATTTCCTCCTGGACCTTTGCCTTCACCAGGGCCACGAGCCACAACATCACTGATTGATAAAGCCAAGATTGATAAGAGAGTAATTATCATGTAAGGCATTCTTTTCATGCCGATCCTCCATCTACGGTTCAATTCCGAATCTAGTAATGTTACCTGTCAACGCCCTGGTTCTCGCGAATAAAATAAGCCTCTCTCCCTGATTGTTCAATAGAGACGATTTTCTTGGCAAAAAACACCTTGGGCTAATGAGTTCCTGCAGAGTTCTGTCTTACCCAACGGCTTTCTAAATCAGCCCAAAAAGAACGCGGGTTCCCATTACTGCAAGGAGAACTGCGAACACCTGTTTCAACCTTTTTACCGGGAGTCTATGAGCCAGTTTAGCTCCTAGAGGCGCTGTGAGCACGCTTGCGCAAACAATCCCCGCAAAGGCTGGTAGGTAAACGTATCCCAATGAGAAGTTGGGCAGATTTGGAGCATGTAAACCCGAATAAATGTACCCTATGGTTCCGGAAATGGCTATTGGGAAACCAATGGCGGCGGATGTCCCTATAGCGACGTGCGCAGGCACGTTGCGCCAAATCATAAACGGCGCCGATAGGCTGCCTCCACCTATTCCCACAAAACTAGATACGGCCCCGATAATATTTCCCACTCCAAACATACCGAGCTTACCCGGAAGGCCCCTTGACGCATTAGGGTTACGATTCAGGACCATTTGGATCGCCACAAAGTAGAGAAAAATCACAAAAAAGACGCTCAGAAACGCAGTGGACAAGCGGGCAGCGACACACGACCCCAAAAACGTCCCGACAAGGATCCCGAGTACGATTCCCCTAAAAATATCCCAACGTACCGCCCCAACCCGATGATGAGCCATGAAACTGGAAATAGAAGTAAACATGATACTGGCCATCGAGGTTCCCAGAGCCAAATGCATGATCTGTTCATAGGACACCCCTTGACCACTAAAGCAATATACAAGCATAGGAACAATCACCAGGCCTCCTCCTACTCCAAGCAGACCAGCAAGTATCCCCGCAACCACCCCCACCAGCGCATAAGTAATCAAAAGCGTTATCATTATAATTCCTATTTGTTAGTTTTCTTCAACTTATCTCCAAATTGGGGGTGAAATTTAAATTACAAGTAATATTGACTATAGGTTTATGCTTTGATACGTCGTTTACCATTAACACATATAGTCGAATCTTCTTTTGGGGCCACCAGTCCCATCCATGTTTCTATCATTGAATGAAAATGTTATCACAACTCCATGACAAGCTGAACCAAGATCACCAAGGTATTTATGTTTTGCTTTTGGTCCATATCATCTCGATTAAGTTGTTCAAAGGCGTCACATTATGATTGTCCTACATGCAGGAATAGATTCAAAGCGCCTCCTATTGTGGGGAGAAACCTCCGATTCCCGGAAAAGTAACGGAACTCTCTCAGCAGCAGCCGATCGGGCGACTGACGAAGAGCGTAAATATTCCTTCGATCTAGGGTCGAAATGGCTGATTGACATAATCAAGGGAGCCCCCTGGAGTTTACAGCCTGACCGAAAACGATTGGATCAAATGGCTGCGTGGCTTCCGACCAGAGGAAATAAGCCCATCCCGAGTCCTCTTATCGCTGACGGGTCTAACTCACGTGGTAAACCAAAACTTGAACCTTGGCTCGTGACTACTTATAAACTCAGGGCTGATGAAATCATAGATTTGCTCTGTTGCTGCGTTCAAAAGAAAACTATTGTTCCTGGGGTCGTGATTGGGGATGACCTGGCCTTCTGGTCCGAGGCGTTGCGTTTCGCAGGCGGTTTAGTTGCGGCCCAGCGATACCTGCCGCAAGTCATAATGGAAAATGAAGAGTTTCACGCCAAATGGAAGCCGATGTTCTCCGCTGAGGATTCAGAGCGTCTGAACCGTCTTGCCAATCATATGCCTCCGGTCGCCCGCTCTCTGACCTCTCCTGGCTCGACTAATCCACCTCAGGTCAACAAACTGAATGAATTGAGACGTTTTCTGAGTGACACGATGGACCATCTGGTTAGGGTTTCTGATTCCGGCAGATTCGCAAGCGCAAGGAAGTCTGGAAACAAGTCTTTTGACAGTGTTCATGACGCATGGCTTCACTCGTTACAATCTCCAAACAGTTTGATTCATGGTGAAGCAAATGAACTGAGGCGACTTTGGACGCAGGTTCGTGACTGGAATCGACCAATAGCGATTGCCGAGTTATCGCCCTTTCGTCTTTGCTTCCGACTGGAGGAACCGACTCCTGCGGAGACGATGCTGAAGAATCGTCGTATTATCCATGATGAGAAATGGCGCGTACATTATTTAATCCAATCATGCGCTGATCCTAGCCTTATTATCCCAGTTGAAGACGCTTGGAAACCCAAGCCCAAAATGTTGTCAGCTCTCAAAACAAACCCTTCCGACCTTCGGGAGTATCTTCTGTTGTCTTTGGGCCAGGCTGGAAGTATAAGCTCGAATATCGAGAAAAGCCTAAAATCCACTCAGCCGGATGGCTACACCCTGGATACCGTTGAAGCGCACGAATTTCTTACAGAAAAAGCTGTATTGCTTAAACATTCCGGATTTACAGTCATGTTTCCGGGCTGGTGGACCAGGTCCGGGACAAAAGAAGGGCTATCACTAAGGGCTACTGTAAGAAGCCCGAAATTAAAGGTCTCAAGTGGTTTATCCCTGGGAGCTATAGTTGATTTCGATTGGGAAGTCGCCCTTGGTGGCGTCAAACTAAGTCTCCCCGAATTGAAAGCTTTGGCTAAATTAAAATCTCCCCTGGTTCAGTTGCGCGGACAATGGGTAGAAGTCAACGTAGAAGAAATCCAGGCGGCTGTTGATTCGTGGAAAAAGAAAGAATTATCTAAAACAACAGTGGGCGATCTGATCAAAATGGCTGTTGGAGCAAAAGATTCTCCTCCTGGGTTCGAGTTTGGAGGAGTTACCGCTACGGGTTGGGTCGGCAATCTTCTTAAGCAACTAGAGGGAAACTCCCCATTAGACCAGCTATCTCCGGCCGACACCTTCAATGGAACACTTCGACCTTATCAGACACGAGGTTTTTCCTGGCTCGCTTTTTTGGCCAAAATGGGAATGGGCGCATGCCTCGCTGATGATATGGGACTTGGCAAAACCGTGCAAACGTTGGCGCTTATACAGCGCAATCGATTTTACAAAGAACATCGGCCCGTGTTGCTCGTGTGTCCTACTACAGTGGTGAACAACTGGCAAAAGGAGGCATCCAGATTCACTCCACAACTCCCCGTTCTCGTTCATCATGGTATCGGCAGAAACAAGGAAGACGCATTCAAGAAACATGTCATGAGTCATGCAATGGTCATCATGAGTTACGGGCTACTCCATCGTGACCTCAAGTTCCTGCAGGAAGTAGATTGGGCAGGGCTCGTTCTCGACGAAGCTCAAAACATCAAGAACCCGGAAACTAAACAGGCCAAGGCGGCTAGATCTTTAAAAGCGGACTACCGAATCGCCCTTACAGGGACACCAGTAGAAAACAACATTGGCGATTTATGGTCCATTATGGAATTTCTAAATCCAAATTTTCTTGGAACACAAACGGAGTTTAAGCGAAAATTCTTTGTTCCTATTCAGGCTGAACATAGCGAGGCAGCCACTGAGCGACTTAAACGTATAACCGGGCCATTTATTCTTAGACGGCTAAAAACGGACAAAACCATTATTTCGGACCTTCCTGAAAAACTTGAGATGAAGGTATTGTGTCCTCTGACAAGAGAGCAGGCGTCTCTTTACACAGCAGTGATCAAAGAAACTGAAGACGCTCTGAAATCCTCTCAAGGCATCCAGCGAAAAGGGCTCGTCCTGGCCACCCTTTCAAATCTAAAACAGGTATGCAACCATCCGGCCCAGTTCCTTAAGGACAACTCTTCCATCCCTGGGCGTTCCGGCAAGTTGTCACGACTTACTGAAATGCTGGAGGAAATCCTAGAAGTTGGCGAAAAGGCATTGGTTTTCAGCCAGTATGCGGAAATGGGTAAACTATTGCAGAAGTATTTGATGGAAACATTTGGCCGAGAGGCCCTTTTCCTTCATGGCGCTGCGACAAAAACTCAGAGGGACCGGATGGTCGAACGTTTCCAGGATAGCGCAGAAGGACCAGCCATCTTCATTTTATCGCTCAAAGCCGGCGGAACAGGCCTTAACCTCACAGCGTCAAACCATGTTTTTCACTTTGACCGATGGTGGAACCCGGCTGTAGAGAATCAGGCTACGGATAGGGCTTTCCGTATTGGCCAGATTCGAAATGTGCAAGTTCACAAGTTCGTCTGCGCAGGGACCGTTGAAGAAAGGATTGACGACATGATTGAAAAAAAGAAAGAACTCTCGGACAAAGTTGTAGGCGCCGGGGAAGGATGGCTTACAGAGTTATCTAACGAAGATTTGAAAGAACTGTGGAAACTTCGCAAAGAAGCTATAGGAGATTAAGATGAGTCGCTGGGACTATTATGGTAACTATACGCCTTCCGTCCCGATCCAAGTCAAAGGCGGCGTAAAACCCCAGAACAAACGGGGGGCATTCGGGCAAAGCTGGTGGGCTAAACGCTGGATATCCGTTCTCGAGAGTTTCAACATTGGGGCCAGGCTCCAACGCGGGAGGTCTTACGCCCGTCGTGGCCAAGTAGCGTCCATAGATATCTCAAAAGGTTTAGTGACCGCTAAGGTCCAAGGTTCGAGGAAAACGCCATATTCTGTAATTATAAATATCAAGACTATTTCTAAATCGGAATGGGGAAAAATCTCAGCGGCCCTGTCCGGTCAGGCGTTTTTCATCGCCAAGTTGCTAGCCGGTGAAATGCCCGAGAACATTGAGGACATCTTCAAAGAGGTCAACATCAGCCTTTTTCCGAACAAATTAAAAGATATCGAGACTAATTGTTCGTGCCCTGACTGGTCCAACCCCTGCAAGCATATCGCCGCAGTGTATTACCTACTGGGTGAGGAGTTCGACCGGGACCCTTTTTTGATTTTCACTTTAAGGGGCATGGCTCGCGATGAAATTCTTGCGATGACGGACATTTCATCGGTTTCGGATGAAATCGCTCTGGATGAATGCCTGACTGGTCCCGATCAGCAAGAGGAAACCGTAACCCTGCTCCCGCCAGAACCGCTCCCTTGTGACCCAGAATCGTTCTGGCGACCGGTGAAGCCCAAGGAATCGGATACCGGAGTGGTCTCTATCCCAACAATCCCAGGGGCGCAGGCCAGGAAACTCGGCGGTTTCCCTCTCTGGCGTGGGCAGGAAAATTTTCTGGAGTCCCTGGAAAAGATCTACAACCAGGCTTCACCAATCGGGCTCCAAGTATTTCTCGGTGAAACTCGAACCGAAGAATGAAAAAAACGGTTTATAGTCTAGAATCTTTAAATTGATCGTGGCTCCGCGTGAAGTATGCTTTACTATAAGCGTCTGGTTTAAATCTGACAGGAGGTTACTGAAACGATGAAACGTCTATTTGTTTTATTATTGACAATATGTATGAGTCTTGCAGTGGCGCACGTTACATGGGCGGCCGAGATCAAGGATACCGAGTCCACATCCCACGGAGAGGACGCCTCAGCTCACAGCATAGTCAATACATACACGTTTCCAGGATTCAAGGTCATTCAATTTGTGTTACCAGTCCTGTCAATCTACTCGTACATGTTGATCAGCGACGGTCAAGCGCTGATTATAGACCCAGTCAGAGACATTTCCTTCTATCTTGATACAGCCAAGAAAGAAGGGGTGGCCATTAAGGGCGTCTATTTGACACATTCTCACGCTGATTTTGTGGCGGGTCACACTGAGATGGTTAAATCGACGGGGGTCCCAATTTATCAGAGCCACAAGTCCGGTGTTACATACCCGTTCAAAGCGTTAGATGAAAATACTACGCTGCAAATTGGCCAGGCCACTTTGAAATTCATGGATACGCCCGGGCACACACCGGACGGAATGTGCTGCGCCGTTTATTCCAAGGATCAACCTGATTCGCCCAAGTTACTTTTCACTGGAGACGTACTGTTTGCCGGCAGTGTCGGCCGACCGGACCTCATGGGGGGAACCATTTCCGCTGCATGGCTTGCCGGCGCCATGTACGATTCCTGGACAAATAAAATAAGTAGGCTCCCGGACGATGTTATGATTTTGCCGGCCCACGGGGCAGGATCCCTTTGTGGGGCTCATCTGAGCGATGAACCTAGTTCCACTATAGGTAAAGAAAGAAAAACGAATTCTTACCTCCAACACACCAAGAAGGGTGAGTTCGTAGCGGCCCTCCTGGAAGGACTTCCCGAAGCCCCTCAGTATTTTGGCCATAACGCCAAAATGAATCGTGAAGGGCCGGCCCTGGTAAACTGGACAGCGGCGGTCCAAGCGCAGCTTCATCCCTCAAAAGATCTTACGGACCCGGATAAATATTATGTTGTGGATATCAGAGACGCCAAGGCGTACGCTGAAGGACACATACCAAACTCTGTGAATATTGCCCTTAGGGGCCGATTTGAAACCTGGGTGGGAACAATCGTTCCATGGGGAGCTAAACTTGTTCTGGTCGGCTCTCCCGAAGATCTTAATGAAGCGCTTTTCAGGCTCCATCGAGTAGGATACACGGCTGATGTTTTAAGTTTAGATTCATGGAAAACAGCTAGCCTGCCAATCAGCGCCGGCTCCCCTATAACTCCACAGGAACTCCACTCGTCAATGCTGAAAGGCGACGCTCCTCTGGTGGTGGACGTCCGTTTACCTTCCGAATGGATGGGGCTTAGAATTGGAACAGTTCTCAATCTTCCGTTAAACAAACTTGCGCAAACATCGAGCCTCTTGGATCCGATGGAACCAGTCGTAGTTGTATGTAATTCCGCTTATCGTTCGAGCATGGCGGCTGGGATACTGGAACGCAACGGCTTCACGAAACCGAGAAATCTTGAGGGTGGCAGTGAAGCGTGGATAAAAGCCGGCCTACCGGTTTATGAATCCTCTAACGGTGGACAAGTTTTAAAGGCCGGAAATGTTAAGGCGCCTGCGGGTGTAGAAAAGTCTCCAGAGGCGGACGAGACGAAAACCGCTCCTGCTGACAAGGCAATCCCTACCAAAGCAGCTCCGAAAAAACCGAATGTCGGATGTTAATAAAGCGGTCACTTAGTCACAACTCTGGTGTTTGCTAATTTTTTCGGGTCTATGCAGTTTCCGGCTTTGCTATTTCACAAAAGGTTAGAGGACGGTTTCCAGAAAACGGAGAGTTCGGGTCTCTGACCAATACTCTCCGTCTTTGTTGGACGCCATGAACCCCACGTGCCCCCCATGCTTCGGGATCTCCAGGAACAGGTTAGTATTCGATTCGGCCTCTTCTGTGGGGTAGCACGATCCGGAAAGAAATAGATCATCTGAAGCGTTTACCAACAAAGTTGGGATTGCTATTTTTCGGAGAAACTGCAGGCTTGAAGATTTCTCATAATAATCGAAGGCATCCTTGAATCCGTGCAGAGGGGCTGTGTATCGGTCATCAAACTCCTTCAGGGTCCTCATTGCTTCATATCCGCTGATGTCAATTTTTGCGGGATCCATCACAGCCTTTGCCTTCATTTTTTCGTACAGCATTCGAAGAAATCTCTTCAGGTAAAGACGATTCGACAATGAGCTTATTCGAAGTGAGGACGCTTTCAGATCACAAGGTACGGACATCGTCACCGCCGCTGCGACCGGAAAAGAAATATTGTGTCCCTGCTCTCCAAGGTACTTAAGGATCACATTTCCCCCCAGACTGAACCCCACGAGAGCCAAATCAGAATATTCTCCCGAGGCTGTTACATGACGAATCACAGTCTGCAGGTCTTCGGTTTCTCCGCTGTGATACATGCGCAACTTCCTGTTCGGCTCACCGCTGCATCCCCTGAAATTCATAGCTAGAGCGTCCCAGTTTTTCCGATTCAACGCTTTAACCATTCCCATTATGTAAGATCGGGTGGAGTTCCCCTCCAAGCCGTGAAGCACAATGGCCATTCGTTTAGAACCAACCCTTGACCAATCCAGATCAAGAAAATCACCATCAGGGGTCTCGATTCGTTCACGACAGTAGGTTACTCCCGAAACCTTTCTAAAAAGTGTAGGAACTACAGTCTGAATGTGAGGATTTGAGCAAAACAGGGGAGCTTTATATTCGGATTGTATTAACGGCATGCAGAGTAAGCCTCCATGCCTCATACTACCATTCACGGCTCCGCAAAACAATCGCCCGAAGGTTGTAATGTTTGGAAACAGCTCAGGTCTTGCGCAATAATATCAACCTGTCTGTCATTGAACATTTCAGGAAACCCGGCAAGACGAGTTTAAGTTCGGAGCGACAAACAAATTATTATAGAGATTTCGGACGATGGACCGGGTATGCCAAAACATCTCTTGGGACGGATATTTGATCCCTTCGTCAGCAACAAGAAAGACGACGAAAAGATCGGGCTAGGTTTGTCGATAAGCTTCGGAATACTGCGAAGGCTGGGCGGGCAAATAAAAGTATCGAGCGAACAAGGCAAAGGACCTGTTTTCACTGTTTACGCGCCAGTGACATAAAATGAATTCCTCTGTCCATGCTTTTAGTCAGAGTAACGGTCTCTTCGCGATAAGCAACAATTTTAATTGTGTGAGCTGAGTTTCGTGTGCGGTGTCACTTAAAACAGGCTCGCATTGATCCAGCTCAACCATACCTGCTGCTAGTTTCAATGCAAAATTGAAGCAAGTATTTTCTCCACAGGCTTTGCAGTTTGTTTTGGGCAGTAAACGATATAGTTCAAGAGGTTGAAGATTTTCATGAGTTTTGGAGTCCGGCTCAATTCCCGATCGCTTTTCCCACACATCATTTACTATCGCCACCAATCGGTCGATTACCTCTTTAGCCTGTTCACGGGCTTCAAGATGGTCCGCGGCTATGCGATCATGCCAAAATCCGACTTTGTGATCATCAAGCCGCCAGGAGAAAACAGGCCCATCACTAAAATAAGTCCCGTTCTTCAGCGTAGCGTTGAGATAAGGTAGGACTTCACTGATATCAACCGGCAGATGAGCTATGGCTTCGTACTCAAAAACCTCGGAACTGTGATCCGCCACTTCAATATCAAGTTTGTATGATTCTATCAACATGAAAACCCCTCAGTAATTAATTAATGGGAATCCGGAAACGCCTTTGATAGAAGGATGATGAACGATCAAAGCAAGAAAAATGACTTGCGCCAAGTTTGTCCAAGATCAAACCGAATCATCCAAATAAGAGCGAACCAGGTTGCGCCCACTGAAATGCCTCAAGGTGTAATATGCGATACCCATCTCACGACCAAACACTTTCTTGCGGATATCTGTCCGGCTCAGGCCCTTATTTTTCAATTCCAGGATTTGCGCTCCTGTATCCTCAAGATACCTGATTTTTTCTTCCAGCTCAAATCGAGGTGATTCCCTAACGCTCCCACTTCCCGGAAAAAGGAAACTTGTATCTAACGGAACCAACTTCTTAAGAGAAGAGAGGATTTGCCAAATATTGTAGTCGGCCCTCAGCGCTTTATCCCTTCCCCCCACGTACGCGTCACCGGCAAACAGCCAACCCTGATTCGGTTCGTAAAGGCAGACATGATCAGGACTGTGACCAGGGGTATGGATTACCTGAAACTTATAGCGCTCGGTTTCGAGAGTGTCCCCCAACGGCTTGGCATCACAAGGCAGCGGTCTGCCCCACAGAACGAGTTGGTATGGACGAAGCCTCATTTTCCCTGGGTTGGACAAAACAGGAAGGGCGGCTGGATGCGCAAGAATATTAGCATGGTATTTCTTTTTCAAATTGGCGTTCGCAGCAACATGATCCTCGTGACTGTGGGTATTTACAACAGTCCTTACGGCTGAGCCCTCAAGCGCCTTCATCAACTCGCTGACTGTGTAGGCGCAGCCGCTGTCAATCAACAGCCCGTCAACAAAATAGGCCGCTGTGAAATAGAGACCTCGTCCCATTATCGTTCTGGCGAGCCGAAATTTCTTTACCTTGTTGTAAGTTTTGGTCCGTATCATTATTGTTGCTGCATAACTCTTATATCTAGAGAATATTGTTTATGCAACCGTTCGCAACAAACGGAGAATCACCAAATGAGAGTCCTGCTGATTTCGGCTAACAGGGAAGATATCAACATGCGCGCCTGGCCTCTGGGACTGGCAAGTGTGGCTGAATCCGTAAGACGATCCGAACACAAGTTAGAGATCCTGGACCTCATGAGCACTGAGGATCCAGAAAATTCGATCCGAAAAGTCCTGAACAACTTTCAACCACAAGTAATCGGTTTATCCTTGAGAAACATCGACACTCAAAAAATGTCGGAACCCACTTTTTTTCTGGATGGGGTGAGAGAGATTGTGGCTGATTGTAGAGATCGCTCTGACGCCCCGATTGTTCTTGGTGGAGCAGGATACAGCATCTATCCATCGAGTCTTCTGGAATATCTAGAAGCTGATATGGGCATACAAGGTGAAGGAGAATTTGCGTTCTCAGAACTTATCAAGCGAATCGAGCATGGAGATGCTCTTTACGGTTCACCAGGGCTATATTTACCCAAATTGGGGTCGTCTGGCCCGATGCGATTGGAACGTGACCTGGATAATCTGCCACTTCCCGATGTGGAATACTTCTCAAATTTGATTCCGCAAGCACCGGATTTTTGGCTGCCGGTTCAGACTCGTCGCGGCTGTCCCATGAATTGCAGCTACTGCTCCACCGGAGCCATAGAAGGTCTGACTCTTAGGAAACGAACCCCAGCAAAGGTCGTGGAATGGCTCAGTCAGTGGCGACAAATCGGAGTCAGGCAATTTTATTTTGTCGATAACACTTTTAACTTGCCACCCTCCTATGCAACGGAATTTGTCTCAAAGTTGCGAGAAGCTGACTTGGGAGTGTCCTGGCGATGTATTATTTATCCCACAAGAATTGATCCAGAACTAGTCCGTTTGATGGCTGAAGCCGGCTGCAAGGAAGTTTCGGTAGGTTTTGAGAGCGGCTCGACTTACATTCTGAACGGAATGAACAAGAAGTTTAGCCTTGATGACGTCCGTCATACTTGTGATTCTCTCGCAGAATTCGGCATAAAAAGAATGGGATTCCTGATGCTGGGTGGGCCTGGAGAGACTTTGGAATCCTCAATCGAAAGTCTCCAGTTCGCAGATTCTCTAAATCTGGACATGGTAAAGGTCACGGTGGGAATCAGGATCTATCCTGGCACAACTCTGGCTCAGACCGCAGTCCGGGACAAAATCATCGAACCGACCGACAATCTTCTCAAGCCTGGATTCTACCTTGTTCCGAGCCTCAATGGCCTACTTCAGAATACCGTGAAGGAGTGGATGGCCAAAAGGCCTAACTGGATCAGTTAGGGCGAAACCGGGGCATTTTATATGTCAAAAATCGAATGGCTCCATTAATTGTAATACCCTCGTTGGTTTCCCCCTTGATACTATCTCGGATTCTTTGGACCGGCCAGGATTTTCTCCGGAGTTATAGGTAAGTCCATGCATCGGTAACCAGTGGCATGGTACACGGCGTCAGAGATAGCCGGCGCCGTAGGAGAAGCGAGTCCTTCTCCGCACTCTTTAGCTCCCATGGGTCCCTCCGGTTCATATGTGTCAACATGGACCACCTCGCTCGGAGGCATATCAGTGGCTGTAGGCATTTTGTAGTCTACAAAACTCGTATTGAGGGTCTTTCCTCCATCCATGACGAATTGCTCTGAAAGGGCGTACCCCAGTCCCATCTGGATGGAACCCGCTAGCTGACCCTCGACACTTCTCGGGTTGATCACGATTCCACAGTCATGGGCTGTCCACATGTTCTTCACCTCAACCAGACCAGTCAGCTTGTCGACCTCCACTTCCGCCACCTGTGCCCCAAAACCAAAAGCAGGCGTCACAAGCCCTTTTCCCCTGGGGGTATACGAACCACGAGCGACTAGAGGCTCCCCTCTCCTTGCCTTCTGCGCCATGGCTACGGCTTCTCCAAATGACAGGCCATAGTCGGGCTTCGACTTAGCCTGCACCCGGCCATTCTTACACTCGATCTCATGAATCACATTGAGATTGTAACGCGCAGACACAGCCCCGAACAATTCTTCCTTGATCTTTTTCGCCGCGTCTATCACGGCGTTGCCGGCCATCAGCGTGACACGGCTTCCCCATGAACCCAGATCCGCCTGGGGGGTCATCGATGTATCAGCGGAGGTGATCCTGATGTCTTCCATCTCCAGCCCTAATTCTTCCGCAAGGATCTGTTTCAGGACCGTATCAGACCCCTGTCCAATGTCCGAGGCCATGGTCAGAAGATGGGCCGTGCCATCAGAAAACACGCGAACTTCGGCGGCGGAAAATGGATATTGAGTGTTGAACCAGTTAAAGACGCCTCCCGAAATAAAACTGTAACAACCTATGCCTATACCTCGACCCGTAGGGAGATTTTTGCGTTTTTCTTTCCATCCGCTCATCTCTGCCACCGCTTTTATGGATTCAATGAACCCACAACTCGAAATCACGGCTACATCGGGAATTTCATCTCCACTAACCTGGGCGTTCTTCAGCCTTAGATCAATAGGATCAATCCCCAATTCCTCCGCGGCCATATTCATCTGGATTTCTGTGGCGTAAAGCGATTGAGGCGCGCCGAAACCTCGCATTGCGCTCGCAGGCGGCTTATTGGTATACACGTGTTCACCGTGGAATCTGTAGTTTGGATAGCGATAGAGCATGGCTCCGAAGTTACCGCACAGAAAGGTGGCGGTTGGTCCCATGGCATTGTACGCCCCGCCGTCAAGTTGAATTTTCAAGTCTTTGGCTACCAGGGTACCATCCTTTTTGAATCCCACCTTGGAATGGATCTTCATAGGGTGTCTGCGCCTACCCGCAATGAACTCTTCTTCTCTGGTAAGAGTAAACTTTACAGGACGACCGGTTTTCCTGGCGATGAACGCGGCGCAAAATTCCCATGCCCTTAATTCCATCTTCCCGCCAAAACCGCCACCGACGAAAGGCTTGACCACCCGGATGTCGTTTTCCCTCATGCCTAATGTTGACGCCAGTAAACACTGAATGATGTAAGGAACTTGAGTGGACGTCCAAAGTGTGATCCGACCGTCCAGATCAATGTTGGCCAGAGCGGAACATGGCTCAAGGTAGGCGTGACTGACAGAGTGCACAGTAAAGGTGTCTTCCCTGATATAGTCGCATTCAGAGAACCCCTTTTCCACATCTCCATACTTGATCTTGCGGTTAACGCTGATATTGGTGGGGCAGTAATCATGAATCACAGGGGCTCCGGCTAGAACGGAAGAATCAACGTCAAAGACTGCGGGTAGTTCTTCGTATTCCACTTCGATAAGATCCAAAGCTTCTTCCGCCGTGTCTCTGTCGATCGCGGCTACCGCCGCCACCTCGTCCCCTATAAATCGAACCTTGTCCACTGCCAGTGGATACTCATCCTGAGTGTCCGGAAATAGCCTCCAGTTACCATATTTGATCTTGGGTGTGTCTTCCCCTGTCACCACAAGCTTTACCCCTGGGAGCGCAGACGCCTTACTCGTATCGATACGCTTGATTCGGGCATGGGCCAATGGACTCCTCAATATCTGTCCATGAAGCATTCCTGGCAGCTTCATATCATCGGTATATATGGCGGACCCTCTTGCTTTGGCTTCAGCGTCCGTCCTCGGAACATCTCTTCCAATAATATTGAATCGATCTTTCATGATGTTTCCTTTGCGTTTGAACTAAAGCTTCATCGCCCGTTCGTAGGCTTGTTCAAGGGCCCGGAAGGTCAATACCTCGACCATTTTTTTCCGATAGTCCGCTGTTGCCCTAACATCAGAGATGGGCTTAGATTCTTCCGCCGCCTGGGCAGCGGCCTTTTCGACAAGATCCCTTGTCAACTTTTGTCCCTGGATAATTCCTTCAGCTTTCGGCGCTCTCATGGGAACCGGCGCTACCGCCCCGAGCACGATTCTCACCTCCGAGCAGACTTCTTCTGTACAGGCTACCATAGCGCCCACACACACCGCAGCTATATCCACACCGCAGCGAGCGGATATGCGCTTGTACGAGGCTCCCGATCGGGGGGCGGGTAATGGGACAAAAATGGAAGCCATTATTTCAGACGCTTCTATTTTCGTGAGGCCTGGCCCTCTGAAGAATTGATCGAGAGGTATATGTCTCGCACCCGTGGGGCCTACTATCGTGACTTGCGCCCGCATTGCCATTAGTGGGGGAGCGTTTTCAGCGGACGGGGCCGCGTTGCAAAGATTCCCCGCAATCGTGCCCATATTTCGGACCTGAACGTTGGCCATTACCCCCGCAGCATGAGAAAGAGCGGGATAGCGCTTCATTACATCCGGATGCGACACGACGTCAGAGATCCTGGCCATCGCTCCTATTGTGAGGCCTTTGGCAGGATCAAAATTAATATTATTTAATCCTTCAATTCCCTGTAAGCCTATCACAGCCTTGGGCATTAATCGGCCATTGCGCATTTTCACCAGGACGTCGGTTCCACCCGCCAACACACAGGCGTCACTTCCTTTTTCAATAAGCATGCTCAATGCGGCTTCAAGCGTTTTCGGCTCAAAATATTCAAACTTTGGCAGTCTCATCGCTCTTCCTTTTTTGGCTCGGTTCCCTTCATTGTTTCAGCCGCAATCGATATCGCCTCCACAATCTGGTTGTACCCTGTGCATCTGCACAAATTGCCAGAAAGGCTCGACCTTATTTCCATCTCGGTCGGCGATTGGTTCCTGTTCAAAAGATGCAGAGCCGACATCTCCATGCCCGCGGTGCAAAATCCGCACTGGATTGCGCCGGTTTTTATGAAAGCCTCCTGAATCGGATGAAGCTCTTCGCCTGAAGGCGCAAGACCTTCAACGGTCGTGACGCTTTTCCCATCAACCGACACTGCCAGTGTCAGGCATGAACTAACCGTTTTATCGTCCACCATGACTGTACAGGCCCCACAGTCGCCGGTTCCACAGCCAAGTTTTGTGCCAGTAAGATTAAGGTCTTCCCTAAGGACCTCATTTAGAGTCCGCCAGGGATCTACCGCCAGCGAATATTCATCCCCATTCACCTTGAAGTTAATATGGTGTTTCATTAATTTAGCCTCCGTACGAGTCCCTGGGCGGAGTTTAATCTTAAAGAGTCGAAGTAATTACCAGCCTCTGGATTTCGTTCGCGCCTTCATAGATTTGAGTGATTTTCGCGTCACGCATAAATCGCTCCACCGGGTATTCAGTCATGTATCCATATCCACCGAGTATTTGTACGGCCTCTGTTGTCGTCCACATCGCGACATCCGAACAGAACGCCTTTGACATTGAAGAATATCGTATTATTTCGGGAGTAAGTCTAGAGAGATCTTTTTTCGCGTAGGCCTGCAACAGATCGCAAGTCCTGTACAGGAGTTGTCTGCCTGCCGCTATTTTCATCGCCATATCAGCCAATTTTATACCTATGGCCTGATGTTTGATTATCGGCTTGCCGAAGGTCTCTCGCTCCTTGGCGTACTGAGTGGCGAATTCAAAAGCTCCCTGGGCTATACCAATGGCTTGGGCCGCAACAGCCGGCCGGGTGAAGTCCAGGGTCTTCATCATTATGTGAAAACCGTCGCCTTCATCTCCCAATCTGTTTTCCCCAGGAATCTCAACGTTGTCAAAGATAAGTTCCCGGGTTTCGGAAGACCGGATTCCCATTTTGCTTTCTTTTTTGCCGACAGAAAAACCGGGCCACCCTTTTTCTACAATAAAAACACTGGCTGCCCTATGGGCCTTTTCCTCAGGATTGGTCACAGCGTAAACCGTAAGAATATCGGCTACACCACCATTTGTAATAAAAGTCTTGGAGCCATTGAGTATATATCTGTCGCCTTTACGTACTGCCCTTGATTTTAAAGCCGCAACATCAGATCCACCCTTTGATTCTGTAAGGGCAAAGGAGGACAGTTTTTCTCCTGTGGCAAGAGGTTCCAAGTATTTCTTTTTCTGCGCGTGATTACCAGCGAGAATAATCGGCAAACTCCCCAATTCCTGAGTGGAGGGGATCATCGCAGTGGAGGCGTCGATTTTTGCAAATTCTTCTATGACAATGCACAGCGCAAGTAGACCCGCTTCCGTTCCCCCGTATTCAGATGGAAAGTCTATGCCCATCAGGCCGTTTTCTTTCATCATTTCCAGCATGTCATAGGCGAACACACCATCGGTATCTCGTTTTGAGGCCCCGGGGGCTACTTTGTCCCGAGCCAATCTTCTGACCGTTTGCTGCAACATTTGTTCTTCTTCAGTAAAGCCGAAACGTTCCAAACTTTCCATTATATCCTCGCAGGATTCAACTTTGAATCACAAAAGCGTATAGGATCCGCAACGATCCTACCTTGAAAAATGCGGTTCTGGGAAACGGATCTGAATTTTCAGATCACTTTCCCATCAACATATTAGGGAGAAAAACCACAATTTGTGGAAAAAGGAACAAGAGAAGGGCGCAACCGAACAAACTCAACAGGAATGGCAAGCAACCTCTATATATGACACCCATAGGGACACCAGTGATACTCTTTACCACAAATACGCAGATGGCGACCGGAGGAATGATGACGCCTATCATCACCGTTATCGCAATCATGATTCCAAACCACATAGGGTTATAGCCAAGTTTTATTACGGCCGGGAAAAAAATTGGGGTGGCAAGAATCATAAATGCAAGATCATCTATGAATGAGCCTCCTACAAGATACACCGCTATGATAATTACCATAATTAAGGAAGGGTGTAACGGAAGACTCGTAATCCAATCCGCAGCTACAAAAGGGATTTCTGTGACTGCCAGAAAATGGCCGAGGACAGTGGAGCCGGCTATGAGCAAAAGAACCATACAAGCTGTGCGTAATGACTCATCAATCGATTTGAGCAAACCCCTTAATGTTAACTCTCTTCTGGCGGCAGCAAGCGCTATTACCGCAAAGGTGCCTATACTGCCTGCTTCTGTGGGCGAAAACCACCCCCACATTAACCCACCGATAACGACAACAAAGATAATGGCAACCCACATGAATTCCGGTAGAGCGTAAATTCTCTCGCTCCAGGGTACTTTTTCCGCGCGAGGAGCGATTTCAGGTTTCAGGGTCACCCATCCATAAATGACTATCATGAAAAAGGCTGAAATCATGAGCCCTGGAATGATACCCGCCAAAAACATTTTTCCAATAGATTCCTCAACGATCATTGAATAGATGATGAGAACAATGCTCGGCGGTATAAGCATTCCCAATGTTCCCACCGAGGCGACAACCCCAGTCGATAATTTCTTGTCGTAGCCATAACGGTCCATTTCAGGGATGGCTATACCAGCAAATGTGGCAGCGGTTGCGAGAGTCGACCCACACATTGCCTTGAACAACGTAGCTCCAACGACCGTAGTCATAGCGATTCCACCTGGAATATGCCCTACGAATTTGTGAGTCGCCATGTAAAGACGTTTCGCGATATTCGAATTCGACGCTACCTGACCCATCAAAACAAAAAGAGGTATTACCGTAAATCCATAAGATGAGAACGTGTCGAAGAAATCTTTTACAAGGAGGTTAGACGCTGCGCTGAAAGAAACCAGGTACGCAAATCCCACAAAACCTAACGCCGCCATTGCGAAAGCCAACTCAAGCCCTGTGAGGAACAAGATAATCAAGATAAACAGAGCAATGATCCCTGTGGCGATTTCACTCATGATCGTCTCCATGACATACTTTAAAAAAGTCGCAACACAGGGTTGCCGTTTGCAAAAAACAACTGATAGCCAGACCGAACGCCACTGGGTAAAGGGGCAATTTAAAGGCGCCACTCACTTGATGGGATTTGAGCATATCCAATCCAAATGAGATGAAATTGTATCCTGCTAAAAAGAACAGACCTATTCCTATCGATCTGGTGAAACACAGCATTAGAGTTCGCGATCTGGATGAAAGTTTTTCAAGCACAAAATCGACCAGGATATGCCCCTTGGTCCACGTGGTGTAAGGAATAGCAAACCCTACAGCTATGGCTCCGAAAAAGGAAATCAGCTCTACGCTACCTACAATCGGATGGCCGAAAGATCTGGCGAGGACGTCTACGAGGGTTACGACCATCATTATGAATAATGCAACGCCGGAAATGACGAACAGGCCAAAATCTGCCTTGAGAATCCAAGTCATGAATTTGTTCATGATGCGTCCCTTTGTGAGAGCGAAGAGCCGGCGAATCGAATCAGCGTCGGCCGGCTCTGTCCATCTTCATTAAGGATGAGTCTTGATGTACTCTTGTGAGAATTGAAGCGCCTCGTCACCCGGTAAGCCCTTGGCTTTCATGGATTTAACGTACTCGGCAAGGATAGGTTTCATTTTTTTAGCCGTTTCAGCTTCTTGTTCAGGAGAAGCCTTAGCCATCTTAATTCCTTTCTGCACACAGAATTCTTTCGATTCTGCGTCCAGTTCAGTCCAGAGTTTACCCTGTTTCACTATCCACTCCTGATTGACCTGAGTAATAATGTCCTGAACATCCTTGGGAAGCGAATTCCATTTACCTTTGTTCATGACTACGAAAATTGGCGCGGTATACGACATTGCGTAATTCTCAACAGTAGTCTTGATCATCTCGAAGAATTTCCATCCTTTTATCGGCTCAATAGGCAACAAAACTCCGTCAATCAAACCTTTTTGCAGCCCGTCATAAGTCTCCGTAATGGGGAGGCTGACAGGAGCGCCACCCACAGCAGTGACAATTGCGGCATTTTCCGCATTTGCCTTTATTCGTAATCCTTTTATGTCATCTATAGATGAAATCACTTTTTTGGTATGGAACAGGCCCGGGCCATGACCGTGAAAATACATCACCTGCGAATCATCAAACTCTTTGGGTTTGAATTTCTTATAGAATTCGTTCGTCAGGTTCGTGGCTTGTTCTCCGGAGGAATACCCAAGCGGTAAGGCGAGGACTTCGGTTAAGGGGAACCTGCCTGGTGAGTATCCCATTAGACTTTGCCCAACATCGGCAATCCCTTTTACGACACTGTCGTACGTCTGTGTAGGAGGAGTCAGAGTATTTCCAGCGAAATAAGTGACCTTTATTCTGCCGTTGGTCCTCTTCTCAATTTCTTTGCCCCACTGCTCCGAAAGAATACTGTTCTTGTGTGAAGGCGGGAAAAAATTTGAGTATTTCAGTTTTATGACTTTTTCATCAGAGCGAGCTTCCGGTGCGCCGAAAAGGAAAAGAACAATCAGGATAAAACAGGAGCAAACAGGCACAATCTTTTTCATTCTATTCTCCTTTAAAATAAAATTGGATGGTAAGTTTTTTAAGACTTACTCACTATTCTCTTCTGAAAATCGCCTTCGGATCTCTCTTTTTAATATCTTGCCGGTCGAGTTCTTGGGCAGTTCGTTCACAATGATGTATTGCTTGGGGACTTTGTAGGATGCGAGACGCTGCTTGAGATAAGCTTTCAACTCTTCCGGAGTGGTATTCTGCCCGGGATATGGTGTCACAAAGGCTGTTACGCGCTCACCCCACTCCTTGTCCGGAATTCCTACAACAGCGCATTCCTGAACATCAGATCTGGAAAATAAAATTTCTTCCACTTCCCTGGGGTAAACATTCTCGCCCCCTGTGATGATCATGTCTTTGAGACGATCGACGATAAAAAGGTAACCCCTGTCGTCAAGTATCCCGACGTCTCCAGACCTGAACCATTCTTCATCCCTGAAAGCCCGCCGTGTATCTTCATCGTTATTAAGATAACCTTTCATGATGTTCCGACCGCGAATGCATATCTCGCCTTCGCTACCTTTAGGCAAAACGGCGCCTTGTTCATCCCGAATTTGAACCTCTACTCCTGGGACTTCTGTTCCCACGGAGCCTGTCACATGTTCGAAGAAATGATTGTACGTCACAGCAGAGGATGATTCCGTCATCCCATAACCTTCAAAAATAGTAAGATCGGTCAGTTCTTTCCACTTCCGCACAATTTCTCCGGCCATACTCGCAGCGGCGGAAAAACAATATCGGACATTGCCAAGCCTTTTTTTTAAGCCTTCTACTGTAAGCAACCGCGTGTAAATAGTGGGGACAGCATAGAACTTTGTGACTTTGCCTGAAGCAGTCCGACCAAGAGTCAGGTCCAAATCATAGGACGGTAGAAGTTCAATGCAGCCACAACTAAAAATAGTGGCGTTCATAATGTGTATCTGACCGAAGACATGATTCAGCGGCAGACAGCACAACGCTCGATCCATTTGAGAAGACCGCTCCGAATAAGCGACATTGTGACTGCTAACATTAATGTTCTCGTGTGTTAGCATCACACCTTTCGGCGTTCCGGTTGTACCACCTGTATAAAGCACTGACGCCGTATCGTATCGTCTTCTCTCTACGGCCTGGAAATCGTTGATTCCAAGTTCCATCAGTTTTGGCAGAGAAATTGAGGCGCTCGGAGAAAAGACTTTCTCTATTCCGGCAGCGTCCCTAAATCTTTCGATTTTTGATGATATTTCGTCTGTGGAAAGCAGGAATCGAGGCCTTGCGTGGGTGAGCAACAGTTCAAGCTCATCGGTCCTGAGTTGACAGGACAACGTAACGGCTACCGCTCCGGCTTTCAATACACCGAAGTAAAAAGTTATCCAATCAGTGGAGTTAGGAGCGCAAACACCGATGAGATCACCGGGTATAATACCCAATTTAATCAATCCTGTAGCTACCCGATTGGCGCGGCAGTTCAACTCACGATAGGAAATTTCCGAGTCGTTTTCACTTATAGCCGGGCGGTCTGGAAAAAAACGCGCTGCCGTATCGAGGTTGTTGGCGACATTCATTGAGAATTCCTAAATGGGCAAAACGTCGGAGGGCTTTTTAAAGGTCTAATTGTCTAATCTTTAACTCTGCGAATGAATCTAGTCAAGAAATAATTTTTCACCCGTAATTTTTTATGTTCCAAAAAAAATCTCTTTTAAGTAAGATGGTTTAAAAGGATGACAATGAAAAAATTCAGACCCATTAAACAGACCAGGGTGTCCGAAGAAGTGACGGAGCAAATTAAACAATGCATCCTACTAGGAGACTTTAAAGCCGGAGACAAACTCCCTACCGAACGCGAACTCATGGAAGAGTTTCAGGTAAGCAGGGTGGCAATTAGAGAGGCGCTCCGAGCCTTGGAAAACTCAGGATTTGTAGCGACGCGTCAGGGCGCCAGTGGCGGAACTTACGTTATTGACCTTTCGTTCGAGAAATTGTCAAGCGCCTTTATAGATCTGTTCCTTGCAGAAAAAATTTCTATACCTGAGATGTTTCACGTAAGAGTACTAATTGAACCTGAAGTGGCTCGCCTAGCCGCTTTGAGAATCACGCCTGAAGCTGCTAAAAAACTTGAAGAAATATTAATAAAAGAAGAATTGCCGGTAATATCACTGCTAGATGACATAGAAACCAAGACCATGGTTCATTTTACTTTGGCTGAAATTTGTGGAAACCGCTTCCTGGAAGCTCTCGTAAGATCTTTGATGCGGGTGACAAGGAGTGTTATCGAAGCCGTACACCCCAACATCTTATCCATGCATCCGGCAGGAATGCAGCGTCCGATTGTCGAGGCGGTCATCGCAGGAAAACCTGACGAATCGGCGGAGGCCATGAGAAGGCATGCAATGGAGTTTGGCGAGACAATGATGGAAATGGAAAAATCTCATCGTGAACACCTTGCCGAGGGTTACAATATGACTGCCCCGAAGTCGTCAGATTCCCTATTACTAAGAGAGAAGACAAAATGAGAAACGTTGAAATATTAAGAGGCAAAAGAATCCTTGCTGTCGATGACGAGCCCGACGTGCTCGATATGATTCAGGAACAGCTTGAAAGCTCTGAAATCACAACGGCTGACAATTACGAACGGGCCAGCGAGATCTTGTCCAAGGACCACTTTGATTTGGTATTATTGGACATCATGGGAGTAAGAGGCTTTAACTTGCTGGAACAGTGCAGAGAAAAGCAATTACCGGCAGCCATGCTTACTGCTCATTCCATCACCACTGACAGTGTAAATAAGGCTATGAGTTTGGGCGCAATTTCTTTCTTACCCAAAGATGAATTGGCAAATCTCCAAGAACATTTAGTCGACATCTTCGAAGGCTTGGCTCAAGGGAAAAGCCACTGGCGTAAACTCTTTGATCGTTTAGGACCTTATTTCAATGAGCGGTTGGGGCTAACATGGGAAAATATTGGAAAGCCTAGAAATCCGCCCTATATGTATTGATGAATAATGGAGTAATGAGCAGATTACTTTTATCTGTTGTGTGTTTCTTCCTGTTAGTCGCTACTACCTTTGCTGACAATGTCGACTGTAAGATAGTCGTTAGGGACATGTATGCGGCAGACACCCAGGACGCCCAGAACAGTCTCGTCTCAATACTAAAAACCACGGATCTTGAAGGAGTCTCGAAATTGCTCGCGTCAGGAGCGGTAACATTGTTCCAGGCTGGTGAAAAAGTTTCCCGCACTGAAACCACACCATGGGGTTATGACAAGGTTACGCGGCCTGGAGAAACAAAAACATGGTTGCTCTCACCCCAAAACACCAGACCCTGCGGCGCGAATGAATGAATAAATAGTATTTATGCGAGCGCTAGTTCAGCCTGGCGGTTCTTTCAGTTTCTGCCCAGGACTTCTCTAGCGATCGTAATTTTTTCGATCTCTTTGGTCCCTTCGTAAATTTCCACTATTTTGGCGTCCCGATAAAATCGCTCTACATCGTATTCATCCATATATCCATAACCACCGTGCAATTGTAGCGCTTCATCCGTGACTCGCACCGCTGTTTCTCCAGCCACCAGTTTGGCTATGGAAACAAGCTTCCTATCCACGTGGCCATGATCCATGAGCCACGCTGCCTTGTGGTAAAGCAGACGAGCGCTTTCCACACGCGCCGCCATCTCTGCTAATTTGAACTGAATTCCCTGAAACGACGCAAGAGGAGCGCCGAACTGTGTTCTTTCACGGACATAGGTTACCGCCTTGTCCAGGGCTCCCTGCGCGACACCAACGCCCTGAGCGGCCGCCACCATCCGGTTAATGTTAAACAGGCGCATCACCTGATCGAAGCCATCGCCCTCTCTGGCGCCGATAAGATTTTCCTCCGGCACTTCGACGTCGTCAAACGCAAGTTCCGCAGTGTCGGACGCCCTGATGCCCATTTTACCCTTGAGTTTGTTAGCAGTGAAACCTTTACGGCCTCGTTCGACCGCAAGAAAGCTGAAGCGCTGAGTGGGCTTCTTGGCTTCAGGGTTGGTAAGACAATACACCAGTAAAAAATCAGCGACGCTACCGTTCGTTATAAACTGCTTGCTACCGTTGATGACGTAGCCGGCACCGGTTTTAACCGCACGCGTCCTGACGCCGAAAATGTCGCTGCCCGCATTCGGTTCGGTGATGGCGCATCCGATGATCGCCTTACCCTCGGCGACAGGCGCCAAATATTTTTCCTTCTGGTCCTGGGTACCGAAACTTCCCAGAATTTCTGAGCCGAAAACGGCCAGCAGGATGCATCCCACACCGGGATCCACCCGCCAGAACTCCTCCATGACCATGGCGTGCTCCAGACACCCAAGGCCCAATCCCCCATATTCCGGAGAGGTGAATATACCCATGAAACCAAGCTCTCCTGCCTTTTTCCAAATTTCTGTCGGGAACTTTTCTTCCCGATCACATTCACGGGCAACTTTTGGAAACTCATTAAGAGCAAATTTACGTGCAGCCTCCACGATTTGTTTCTGTTCATCGCTAAGAGAGTAATCCATAGGTGATCTCCTTATCTGCAGACCGATGGAATAATATACTAAACGGTCATTTACTTTTTCCCCGAAATCCATGATTGTCAAGAAAAAAGAGTACATTTCATCACCTGCGGGCCATGCCCGAGGCTCAGTCTCTTACATCTGTTGTTAGAGCCTATTTTAGGATCGTTATCCACCACTAAACTGACAATGTTACCATCTGGATAGAAAAACCTTGACAACAACCGAGTCATCCTATTAGGGTTTAACATACCAATCGGTCAGTATTAGGGCGTCACCTAAATATGAAACGACACAGCGACACCGAAAACAAAATCATTCAGGCAGCTCTTGAGATATTCGTCCGAAAGGGATACCACGGCACATCCGTCCATGAAATCACAGCGAAAGCCGGTCTTACCAAGGGAGCGCTCTACTCCCACTTTAACAGCAAGGGAGATCTTCTTTTAAGGATCATTGAAGAATTCAAATCCCGCTTCATCGGCGGGATGATCGATACACTCAAGCAAAGTCCAGGCAACGCCCTGAATCGCATACATGACGTTATCAGCTTCAACTCCAGATTCGCTCTGGAAAATCAGTATTTATGCGTATTCCTGACGTTTCTCACAACTGAGCTTAATACGGATGTAGATTTTGAGCCTGCGCTTAAAGGTGTTTATCTGGAATACCGGAAAGTAATTAGCGAGATAGTCAGCCTGGGAATACGACAGGGACTTTTTAAGAAGAACCTTGACCCGGATGTTACGGCCTTGACTTTCATGGCGCTTCACGACGGGGTGCTCCATCAGTGGGTTCTCAACAGATATCATCTGGACGGAGAGCTGTACGTCCGGACATTCCGGGAGGTTTTCCTACACGGTTTGGTAAGAGAAGAAATCTCGGCGGAGCGAACGCTCGAACAAATACAATTGAAATCAAACAAAGGCGAAGAACATGGGAACGGAGTCCAGATTTAGACTTGTCGGTGTTGTCGGCTCGGGCTTGATGGGAACAGGAATAGCTCAGGTGGCGGCAATGGCCGCTTATGATGTCGTAGTCGTGGATACCGTAAAGAATCTTGTGGACGCCTCAATCAGTAAAATTGCCTCGAATCTCGCACGAATGGTGGACAAGGGCGCTATTAGGGAATCCGAACGGGAGACCATTCTCGCCAGAATTGGAGGCCATTCGGATCCACGAGCAATGAGCGAATGCGACATGATAATTGAAGCGATATACGAGAATTCTAACGCAAAGACGGCTCTTTTTAAGCAATTGGACACAATCTGCGCCGAAAAAACCATATTTGCCAGCAACACATCGACTTTGGACATCACCGGCCTTTGCTCGGGCCTCAGACATCCAGACAGGTTCCTTGGACTTCATTTTTTCAATCCTGTTCCCGTAATGAAACTGGTTGAGGTTGTCAGGACGGCTGTGACATCCGAAGACGTGATCCAGAGGTCGCTGGACTTCGTGGTGTCTTTGGGGAAAAGGCCCATTTTGGTGCGTGACCAAGCTGGATTCCTCGTAAACTACCTGCTGACACCGTATTTATTTGATGCAATCCGCGCGCTTTCATCGGGACTTGCGACAGTAAGCGACATCGACAGTGGGATGCGGTACGGTTGTGGCCATCCTATGGGTCCTTTGGCCCTTTCGGACCTGATAGGCCTGGACACCCTCGTCAAAGCGGGCAACATACTGTTTGATGAATATCATGAACCTCGGTATGCGCCTCCGCCTCTGCTCAAGAGGCTGGTCGCGTTGGGAGATCTAGGAGCTAAGTCAGGCCGAGGTTTTTACGACTACAGCGATTCTAAATGGTCTCAACCGAGGAATCTGGCAGGATTTTGACTGTGGAAGTCGTAGTTATTCTTCGTCGCATTACGTTGGAGAAATGCTCTCATTTCCTTTTGATCGGGTAGGAGGTCAATAGGCCATGGACAAAGTAGTTCTGGCAAACGCGTTGAGAACGCCTTTGGGTGATTTTGGCGGCACACTAAAAGGCTTGTCAGCGAGTCATCTAGCGCAATTAGTCATGGAAAACTCTGTTAAGGGGCCAGGCGCATCCTTACCTATAGGTAAAGTCATATTCGGAAACTGTTTTGCGCCTATAGACCAGAATATAGCCCGTATTTCCGCATATCGGGCCGGGATACCGGAACACGTACCGGGATTCACTATAAACTCCACTTGCGGCTCTTCCATGCAGGCGTTGATAAGCGCTGTTCAAGCGGTTCAGTGCGAGGAAGTCGAGGTCGCTCTGGCAGGTGGTGTTGAAAGCATGAGTAACGCTCCATACATAATGGAATCCGCTCGATGGGGGCAGCGTATTCGGCATCTTCAGGCTTATGATCTTCTTTGGAAAGGCATGCAGGAGCACCCTATCGGAGTGGGCATGGGGCTAACAGCCGAAAATCTTGCCGAAAAGTATGGGATTTCACGCCACGAACAGGACGAGTTTGCTCTGTTGAGTCATCAGAGAGCGGCGCGGGCCATTAAGGAAGGCAGATTCAAAGCGGAAATCATTCCCGTCACCGTACCAAGGGGAAAAAAAGAACCACTGTTGTTTGACACCGACGAACACGTCAGGCCGGATGTCACACTGGAACAATTGGCCAAACTTCCGGCGGCATTCAAGGAACACGGCACGGTGACCGCTGGAAACTCCTGCGGCATGAACGACGCCGCTTCAGCGGTCATTGTTACTACTCACCAAAAGGCTAAAGAGATGGGGCTGAGGCCTCTAGTCAGCGTCAGAGGATACAAAGTGGTAGGAGTTGATCCCAACATCATGGGAATCGGCCCTGTTCCGGCCATAAGAGGCGCAATTAAGGACTCGGGACTAAAACTTGGTGACATTGATCGCTTTGAGATCAACGAAGCCTTTGCCGCGCAGTATTTGGCGTGCGAGCGCGAACTGGGTTTGCAACGCGAGAAGGTCAATCCATATGGAAGTGGGATTGCGTTGGGGCACCCCGTAGGAGCGACAGGCTGCAGGCTCGTGGTAACGCTTTTCCACGGAATGCTCGCCGACAATCTCGGTCTGGGCGTTGCGTCCCTCTGCGCAGGCGGTGGAATGGGTTTCGCTGTGGTCCTTGAACGGCTTTAGCCTGACGCTCAACATTGACCAAGGTTCAATTTGTTAGACTCAACCTTCAGAGCCCCCTTACGTAAAAAGCTAGAGACCCCTCTCTTCGTAGACCGGGAGAACGCGATTTATGCTCAAGGTTAACAATATCCAGGTGGTTTACAACAACGTGATAATGGTTCTGAAAGGGATCTCGCTGGAAATTCCCGAGGGGAAAGTTGTAGCCCTGCTGGGAGCCAATGCCGCCGGAAAGACAACCACGCTCAAAACCATTAGCGGTATATTGAAATTTCAGAATGGCTCGCTTGAAGAAGGCGATGTTCAATTCATGGGTCAATCTATCGTGAATCTGGATCCTGACGCCATAGTAAGGATGGGCATATGTCTTGTCCCGGAAGGGAGACGTGTTTTCTCCGACCTGAGCGTAGTTGAGAATCTGTGGATTGGAGCGCATACACGCAGGGACCGTGATGGAGCGAAACGTGACATTGAGATGGTGATGGAGTATTTCCCGCATCTTCGTCGCCGTTACAAGCAGCAGGCGCTCCTGTTGAGTGGAGGCGAGCAACAGATGCTCGCAATTGGGAGAGCCCTTATGTCACGTCCCAAGCTGCTAATGCTCGACGAGCCATCGCTTGGGCTAGCTCCGATGCTGGTAAAAGAGATTTTTGACATACTGAGACTCATTAATAGAGAACAGAACACATCGATCTTGCTTGTGGAGCAGAACGCTCTTGTCGCACTGAATTTCGCCCAATACGGTTACATCATGGAAAGCGGGAAAATGGTTCTGGACGGAGCGAGTGAGGGCTTGCTCGAAAACGAGGACGTCAAGGAATTTTATCTCGGCGTGACCGACAACCACGAGCGAAAGAGTTACGCCGGCGTCAAGCATTACAAGCGACGCAAACGCTGGTTGTCTTAACGGACTTGAGTAACCATGGAGCTATTACAGATCAAAAACCTTTCGTTGAGTTTTGGCGGTATCGTTGCTTTGTCATTGCTGGACATAACCGTCAAAGAGGGAGAGTTGCATGCGGTGATAGGTCCTAACGGAGCAGGCAAGACATCCCTTTTCAATTGCATAAGCGGTGTTTATCCACCAACGTCAGGCGAAATACTTCTCAGGGGCTCAAAGATTTCCGATTTAAAACCCCATGAGATAGCGAAAAAGGGAATCGCCAGGACATTTCAGAACATCGAGTTGTTCGCCAATATGAGCGTAATAGACAACCTGCTGCTGGGATGCCACACACACATGACTACCGGCCTTCTTTCGTGCGCTGTATTTTTCGGTAGAGCCGTGCGGCAAGAAGAAGAAAGCAGGCTTCAGGTGGAAAGGATTATCGATTTTCTTGAGATTGAAAAAGTCCGTAAAAAGACAGTGGGATCCCTACCCTATGGAATTCAGAAACGGGTGGAGATAGGCCGTGCTCTCGCTATGAAACCGAAGATTCTTCTGCTCGACGAACCGGTCGCGGGCATGAATGTGGAGGAAACAGAGGATATAGCCCGCTTTGTACTCGACATCAAAGAGGAAATGGGGGTCACTATTGTCATGGTTGAACATGACATGGGCGTGGTCATGGATATTGCCAACACGGTCACGGTTTTGGACTTCGGGTCCAAAATCGGCGACGGTAGCCCTTCTGAGGTTCAATCAAATCCACAGGTGATTGCAGCCTATTTAGGGCAGTAGGAACTGAGTCTGAGAGGTCTGGACATGGAAATTGACACCATACCTAAGCTGTTTGAGAGAAACAGGAAACTGTATTCGAACAAGGTCGCGCTGAGAGAAAAGGACCTGGGGATCTGGCAACGCACGACCTGGAATGAGTACTGGGACCATGTATGCTGTTTCGCTCTCGGGCTGAAGAAACTCGGACTGCAAAGACAAGACAAACTATCCATCCTCGGTGACAACTGTCGGGAATGGCTGTATGCGGACCTGGCGACCCAAAGTTCTTCAGCCGTCACTGTTGGCATATATCCTACAGACGTCGCCTCTCAGGTCAAATATATCCTGACAAATTCTGAATCCAAATTTGTTGTGGCTAAAGACCAGGAGCAGGTGGACAAAATTTTGGAAGTCAAGGCCAGTCTTCCTGGCTTAAAGAACATCATTGTCGTGGAGATGAAGGGGCTCCGCCGGTACAAAGAGCCTATGATCATAAGCTTCAAGGATGTTGAGGCTCTGGGCAACACTATCAACACGAGAGAGCCTCACTTGTTCGAAGACATGGTGAGCGAAACCAGACCTGACGATCCAGCCATCATTGTATATACGTCTGGTACCACAGGGCAGCCGAAAGGCGCCATGATCACCCACAAAAACATGATAGCAATGATTCGAGGCCTGGCAGAGGTCCTGAACTTCCGTCAAACCGATTCTTTCGTGTCCGCTCTGCCGCTTTGCCATATTGCCGAGCGAATGTTTTCCCTGATCTTCCCCATGTGGGCCGGATGCGCCGTAAATTTTGCAGAAAGCGTAGCTACTCTTCAGGAGGACCTGAGTGAGATTTCTCCCACAGCGTTCCTGAACGTGCCCCGGATTTGGGAGAAGATGCATTCCAATGTCATGATAAAAATCCAGGATTCAATATTTTTCAAGCGCTGGATTTTTAAGGCCATGTTTCCTATCGGCGTGCAGGTATCCGAATTCAAGCTTAAAAAGCAACCGATCCCCCTACATTGGAAAGCTCTATACGCGCTTGCGTATTTACTCATCTTCCGGCCTTTGCGGAACAACCTGGGCCTTCTGGACGCGCGCATTTTCGTCAGCGGAGCGGCGCCACTATCCCCTGATCTGATGAGGTTCTACCATGCCATAGGCGTGCCGGTCCGTGAATGCTACGGCATGACGGAAATGAGCGGTATTTCTTTCATGCCCCGAAATGACGAAATCAAGATTGGCGGGGTCGGGAAACCCATACCGACGGTAGAAGTCAAATTGGCGGAAGATGGTGAGATCCTTCAGAAAGGGGATTCGGTTTTTGCCGGTTATTACGGTAACCCGGAGGCCACCAGAGAAGTCGTGATTGACGGATGGCTACATACCGGTGATGTAGGGGAGATGGACGAAGACGGGCACTTGAAAATTACGGACAGAAAAAAAGATATCATTATTACGGCCGGCGGTAAAAACATAGCTCCCTCAGAACTGGAAAACAGCCTCAAATTTAGCCCGTACATTAAGGAGGCCATCGTCATTGGCGATCGTCGCAAGTATGTGTCCTGCCTTATCCAGATCGAACTGGAGAACGTCGCTCACTGGGCTCAAAACAATCGAATCGCTTACACCAATTACAAAAGCCTTGCGACTCATCCTGATGTAAAAAAACTGATTCAGGGAGAGGTGGAAAAAACCAACAGTAATTTTGCTCAGGTGGAGAAAATCAAAAAGTTTACCATTCTGGAAAAGGAACTCGACCAGGATGATGAAGAGCTGACAGCGACCATGAAGGTGAAACGATCCAGCATAGAGAAGAAATTCAAGGATCTGATTGATTCAATGTACTAGTTCGTAACCTTCCGATCGCCAGGAATGTCTCTAACTGGTTTTTGCCAAAAGATTGACGAAACGCATCAGATTTCTCGAATGAAGGGAGCTTATCCAAGGTGACAGAAGAGGCGCTTTATTTTTTGCAGCTTTTTATTTCAGGCGTCGCCGTGGGGAGTTTGTATGCGCTTGTGGCGCTAGGATTTGTTCTTATTTATAAAGCCACCGACATCATGAACTTTGCGCACGGAGAGGCGATGATGGTGGGCGCCTTCATCTGTTATGCGCTTGTCATGGCAGGAATTCCATTTCTCTGGGCCGTTGTGATCACCGTAGCGATTGCAATGTTCTTCGGACTGGTCACCGAACGCCTGATCTTGAGACCCATGATCGGGGAGCCCCAATTTGCGGTAGTCATGGTCACTATCGGTCTATCCATATTTTTGAGGAGCATTTCCGGGATTATATTCGGGCATGACAACAAGATATTTCCGTCACCTTTTTCAGAACAGTCTCTGGTCTTTAAAGGACTCGTGCTGTCACAGACCCACCTCTGGGCGATGCTGATATCCGGGTTGATGGTCGTCCTGTTCTTCCTCTTCTTTAGATATTCACGAGTTGGGCTAGCAATGCGCGGAGTGGCCAATGACCAGGATACGGCCATGTTGATGGGTGTCAGCGTCAAAAGAGTTTTCGCTCTAACATGGGGCATTTCATTCGCCATCGCGGCTGTCGCCGGGATATTCCTCGCTAACGTAATGGTGTTGAACATAGGTATTTGTCTGGTGGCTATCAAGGCTTTCCCAGCGGTCATTCTTGGAGGGCTGGAAAGCATTCCTGGCGCGATCATCGGGGGTCTGGTGATTGGTGTAATGGAGACACTGGTAGGTGGCTATTTGGACCAGACATTTCCGGGTGTGAAAGACCTTACGGCCTTTGTGGTCCTTTTCCTGGTTCTTATGATCAGGCCTTATGGGCTATTTGGCAAAGAAGAAATAGAGCGGGTTTAACGATGTTTGGGCCGGACGACGGCGATACCATGAATAACTTATCCTAAGGGAATCATGAGAAGCAAGACTTTCAGAGAATCCTATAGAGAAGACATTAGAATTTTCCAGACGATCTGGGTAAAGTTTTGGTTGACCCTGTTCGCCATTGGGCTCTTGTCTCTGCCTTTTTGGGTTGATCCTTACATAATCTACATGGTCAACATCTCTGGGATAGCAATAATCGCGGCTCTAGGGTTGAACATCCTTACTGGTTTTACGGGTCAGATATCTCTTGGCCATGCGGCCTTTGTCGCATTGGGGGCATATACTTCGGCAATTCTTAGTTCCAGGGTAGACATGCCTTTCTGGCTCACCATCCCGGCTGGGGGCATTGTCGCCGCATTGTTTGGAGTGCTCCTGGGCTTCCCCTGTCTGCGTCTTAAAGGGCTGTATCTGGCAATGGCCACCATGTCTTTCGGGATAGTTGTCGAATATGGCATCACCCACTGGGAGTCTTTGACCATGGGCGTTCGCGGAATTTCCGTCCCAGCTCCAACTTTTTTCGGCTATACTCTCGGAGACCCTTCCAAACTTTTTTATGTCACTGTTTTTTTTGTGACTGTTCTAACTCTAGGCGCCAAGAATCTTGCCAGGAGCAGGATTGGTCGAGCCTTTGTGGCAATACGAGATCGGGATGTGGCAGCGGAGGTTATAGGCGTCAATCTCACAAAATACAAGGTGATGGCGTTTGCAATCAGTTCCTTTTACGGAGGAGTCGCCGGAGGTCTCTATTCCTATGCCACCACCTATCTCCATCCTGAAAATTTCACACTTCTACTCTCGATAGAATACATTGCTATGATCATCGTCGGAGGTCTAGGGTCAATTTTAGGGTCCATATTCGGAGCCGTGTTTCTAACTGCGATGCCCGACATCATAAAAGGCCTTGCGGATTCACTGGGTCATCAATTCGTATTTCTTCAGGGTCGATATGATGAGGAGTGGAACATAGCGGCTTTCGGCCTCCTTATTATGATCTTCTTAATCGTCGAACCTACAGGTCTTAACGGGATTTGGTCTCGTATCAAGACCAGTTTCAAGAACTGGCCGTTCACTTACTGAGAAACGGCTTTCATCCCATTATAGAAGGAGGGCAAACGAGAATGAAGACTGCGAAAAACTGGAGACTAGTCCTATCCGTGGTGATCTGCCTCGGATTGTTTTCAGCCACTAGCGCTTTTCCTGAAACCCGGGGCGTCACCAAGGACGCCATACAGATGGGCATGATCCTTGTCAAGACCGGGCCCGTGGCGGCGCTCGGCCTACCCGAAGGCTGGGGAATTCAAGATACATTCAACCAGATCAACGAATCGGGAGGAATTAACGGACGCAAGATCAATCTGATCTGGGAGGATGACCAATTTAAGACGCCTCTTGCAATATCAGCTTTCAACAAGCTGATATTTCGAGACAAGGTCCTGTCAATAACCTGTATGGGTGGGACACCACAGACTATAGCCCTCTTCGACCTAATCGACAAGCATCATGTGGTGAATATCCCAAACGCCCTGGCCGAAGAATTTTTCAAGCCTCACAAGCCCTATGTCTTCGTCTTGGGGGCCTCGTATGAGACACAGATCGAACTTATGTTCGACTACATCATGAATGATCTAAAAGCCAAGGACCCGAAAATAGCCGTAGTTTACGCGGAGACTGAGTTTGGCAAAAAGGGACTGGAAGCTGCCAGGAAACGCGCCGAGCAGTACGGGATTAAACTGGTTTCTGAGCTGGTCCTTAACATAGGATCTGTGGACGCCAGTTCCCAGGTTCTCTCCCTCAAAAAGGACAACGTTGATTACGTAGTAACGTGCAATCTTGTTCCACCCATCATCACTTTTCTCAAGACTGCAGAGAAGTATGACTACTGGCCCACAACTTTCGGTATAAGCTGGTCGTGCGACGACATGGTAGTCAAAGCATGCAAGACCGCCTCCAAAAATTACATCGGCGTCAATTTTGTCGGCGGTTGGGAGGACGACACTCCAGGCATGAAGCGAGTAAGAGAGTTGGCCAAGAAAAATGATCGTGATCCAAACAAAATGCTTACGTCATTGTACACCATAGGAGTAGGAACAGCCACGGTACTGGCCGAAGGCATGAAACGAGCAGGAGCTAACCTCACTCCGGAATCCTACAAGGACAACATGGATACGCTAAAAGATTTCGACACAGGGGGGATTCTTCCACCGGTAACATATACTCCGACGAGTCACGCTCCTACCACTGTCGCACGTCTTTATCGAGCTGACCCAGCAAAGGGGCTCATGATACCCATAACTGATTGGAGATCCCCGAAAGCGATGAAATAGGATTTTCTGTTTATGGCGGTTGAGATACGATTTCACGGCCCCCGCAACGATAAAATTTGTCAATTTGTCGTTGCGGGCAGCCACGACCATAAGATCCGGCGCTGATTCGCCTGCCATTTACGCCACTGGTTTGGCTAACTTTATTTTTTTCGTGATTCGATGTCGGCCAGCAATGCCGTGACCGCCTGGTAGTGTTCCTCGCTCAACATGCGCTCTTTGAAAATGAGCGCCTCATGCTCGATCCACTGTCCAAGAGCAGCATCCATACCTCCCCGCAGCAGCGCTTTGGCTTTGGTCAACGCTTCGGTTGGTTGATCAGCGATGAGCCGCGCCAAGGCCATTGATTCTGCCATAAGTTCTTCTGGTGGGGTCAGGCGATTTATCAAACCCATTTGCAGCGCCTCCTCTGCCGAGACTATCCGACAGGTGAACACGAGTTCCGCTGCACGGCTATATCCGATAAGCCGAGGGAGAAGGTAGCTGCTCCCAAATTCCGGAGTCAAACCTGCACGAACAAAGGCAGCGGAGAACCTCGCCCTGCTTGAAGCGATGCGGATGTCGCAGGCCAGCGGCATAGTCATGCCCCAACCGACTGCCGCTCCATTGACCGCAGCGATGATTGGCTTGGAAAAACCGAAAAAGACTTTAGCTAATTCCGGGCCCCCGAAAGGTGATCTAATTCCGGATTTCCGGAATTCCTCGTAAAGGAACTTGATGTGCCGCAAGTCAGCGCCGGCGCAGAATGCTTTTCCCGATCCACTTACGACAAGGACCCTGGTTTCAGCGTCAGACTCCAATTCGCTCAGCGCCTCAGTTAGTTCTACCCGCATCTCGTCATCGACTGCGTTCATAGCCTCTGGCCGGTTTAGCATAATCAGGCTGACTCCGGCTTCCTTTGTTAAAAGAATTGACTGATACGCCATGGTTGATTCCTCCAGGTTATACGATGTACGAGCATACCGTACACTTTTCCTTATAGGCAACTTTGATTGGCTTCATTGCCACAGGCATAAAATCGGTTCTACACCTTTTTCTAGGGGGCCAAAGATTCTACTTGTGGGTTATTCTAGCCAGTCAAATCCAATACGAGCGAGTAGGTGGCTCAGATGCATCAGGGGTGGCGTGCCGCTCATCGATATCTTCCATTTGCTCCTTTTCTCAACTTCACAATGGAAACAGAAAACTCCCTGTGTCATAATCGTTACAAGGGAGCCCTGTAGCGCTACCATAAATTCTTTTGAATCAGCGATTGGATTTCAATTTTCGGCTTTTAGAGTAAATCTCATGAAGCAGGCGCACTCAAATTACAAATGGATTGGGCTGGGCGATGTAAACGGTTTTTTCGGGTTAATGTTTGACAATATCGCACAACTGTCGTTTTTGGCGGGAACTTTAATTGTTGGCTTTAACTTTCCGTCAGATGTTGTCTACACTCGAATGATTCCGGGAACGACCATGGGGGTGCTGTTCGGAGACCTGGTATACACATGGATGGCGTTTCGGCTGGCAAAAAGGACCGGCTCCACCGACGTGACAGCCATGCCTTTGGGACTGGATACTCCCTCAACCATCGGGATCGCTCTGACAGTTTTGGGGCCGGCGTTCATTGCCATGAAGCAGGCAGGAGAGTCTCCTGAAAACGCAGCCATTATGACGTGGCAAATTGGAATGGCCACTATGGTGATGATTGGAATTTTAAAAATTTTTATGTCTTTTGGCGGAAACTGGGTTCAGAAAATCGTGCCAAGAGCCGGACTGTTGGGGTCAATAGCGGGAGTAGGCCTCGCTCTCATCGGATTCATTCCTCTTGTCGACATATTTGGGCTGCCGGTAGTAGGGATGATTTCATTGGGGCTTGTCCTCTATACGTTGGTGGCGCGAGGCTCTTTCCCTAAGAATCTACCGGGTATACTGGTAGCCATCGTGATTGGAACAATTCTTTATCATCTTTATAATTTCTTGATTCCTGATGGATCCTCAACTCAAACTTATATTAAACCTGCATTTGATCTTCACTTCGGGCTCCCGTGGCCTAGTCTGGATTTTGTTGGCGGCATCGTTCCAGCCTTGAAATATCTGCCAATTTCAATTCCATTCGCCATCCTTACGGTGGTAGGAGGAATTAATGTTACGGAAAGCGCAAGGGTGGCGGGTGATGATTACAGCGCCCGTCAAATCCTACTAACAGAAGCTTGGACAACTTTACTGGCAGGGATCTGTGGTGGAGTCGCTCAATCATGCCCGTACATAGGGCACCCTGCATACAAGCGTATGGGGGCACGAGCTGGGTACACCCTGTTGACTGCAATTTTTGTTGGTTTAGGCGGGATGTTGGGCTATGTGTCGTTTATCGTTGAACTGATACCCAAGGCAGTTCTCGCTCCTATACTCGTGTTTATTTCACTGGAGATAGTCGCCCAGGCCTTTACTTATTCACCTACCCGGCACATCCCGGCAGTTGTTCTGGCAATGTTTCCAACTGTTAGCCGCCTGATTTCAATACAACTCGAAAATCCTAACATAATTCCGGTTCAGAATCTGCATGACATGATGTCCAGGGTCGGTAGCGCCCTCCCTGAGCCGCTCGTAATGCTAGCGCTTGGGAACGGATTCATTTTGACGGGGATGCTATGGGGATCATTCCTTGCGGAAATGATAGATCACCACCTTAAAAGGTGTTCTTTTTATCTTGCAATTCTGGCTGTTTTTTCATTTTTTGGTATTATTCATTCTTCCTCGCTGGACGCGAATGTTTATTTCCCTTGGCTGTTGGAAGGAGTCCAGAGACAGATCCCATATCAATTTGGGATGGCATACCTTTGTTTGGCTATATTGATGTTTGCCCTCTCCTTTACAAAAGAAAACAGCTCATAGCAAAAGGTCTAAGGTATGAAAGACATTAAAAATCCATATAGAAACTCAGCGTGTTTCTTTTGCGGCCCGAATAATCCGGCGGGACTTAAATTAACATTCCAGGAACCTGAAACCGAACCCAACGAGCTGGTTTGCGTTTGGTCTCCACCCGCAACCTACAGAAGCTTTGGAAGGATCTTGCATGGTGGAATCCAGAGTGGTCTTTTTGACGAGATCATGGGCTGGACTACCCTGCACATTACCAAGAAGGTCGCGTTGACTTCCGGGATACAGGTAGAATTTTTGAAGCCTCTTTATGTGGAGCAACAAATCGAAGTCCGATGCCGTATAGACTCCACGAATGGATCCAGGATTAATCTGACTGCGGAAATTAAGAACAGTAGACAGGAAATTTGCTCAAAGGCCACTGGAACATATGTTTTAATGGATCCGGAAAAATTTAAAATGGCGGTTGATAAGGAAGGGAATCCAGATTAGTTTGTCTCACAGAGATTATCCACGATCTATTGTTGCATTGGAGGGTGAAAGTTATAATTTCCTGTCTCTTCATTTTCTTTGGGGTCTTGATTTATTGGCGCTAGAAAAGGACCGTAACGGTAGTCCCAGTAATCTACTTTCAGAACCCACTATAATAATTCGGGATCCTTACGCACTTCGTTTTGGTGAAACCAATAACCTTCGAGCCAACCTTCGCGAACTCGCTGCTTGATTTCAGCATAAATTAATATCTCAGTATTTTCGTAAAAAAAAGTGTCAAAGTCGAGAATACTATTCTGGACAATGGTTTTGAAGGGTTCGTGACAGTGGAACCGTATACTTACGACCATGCGGCCAGGGAAGCGGCGATGGAAGTGTTTGAGTATCTCGGGCAATGGAAACGGGAAAGTGGCGCAAAACGTGGATATTAAGCTGGATCACTACTGAGGTGGAATTGAAGTTTTCGGTCGTTATCCCATGCTACAATGAGACATCCACGTTTTGCAGGTCTTGAGTATGCCCAAAACCAAAACCTTACCAATTTGGAAAACTGGTCTAAATCACACTGACAAGTTACAAATCTTCTTTAAGATCTCCCTATAACGTTGATCAGATTCAGATGACTTGTGGAGACCAGCGCATTCATTCAATTTACAAATAACGAATAAGTAGAAAACATTTTTTTTCTCGGCAGCAGGGAGATCATTCCAGTATTCATGCGACGACAATTCATTCCACCGCTGAATCATTTGTTCTAAATAATCAAACCATGAAGCACACTCATTGACACAATACCCCAAACAGAATTGGTTGAGAAAATCGAAATAATGAATACCTGACTGTTCAAACATATCAAAATCGGTCAGAAACAACTTACCTTCATGTCTTAGTATATTACCACGATGAAAATCGCCATGAATTGGCCCATATAACGTTGATAGATTCATGTTTATTAAATATCGTCTTTCCTCGCTCGACAAAATGGGATTGGCCAAGAAATCCTTCACAAAATAAAGGTCCATTATATCGATTTTTGTTTTCTTTGAGAATTTAGACAAATCACGCAGCAAATCAAACATTTCGTTGTCTGTTATTGGGTTATCGACACTAACCCTTGGGTACCTAATGATGCCAATAGGACCGAGTTCAAAGGTTCTGCAAGGCAACATATATTTTGCTAACCCCAAATGTCTCATCTCATCAATATTATAAATCTCTTTAGATACATAGGGTGAAGAATTGTATCCAACTTTATAAAAAGATTTTTTAGTTACCATTTTTAGTGTGGTATGGCTAGAGATATAAGCCCAATCACAGAATATTCTTAGAAATTTCTCCAGAATTATATACTTCTGCTCATAGAATGGTTGTTTGAGAAAGGAAGATAATTTACGATACATTGTTCCAAAACCAAGGGCTATAGGAAATTTCCCCACTAGAATTCATAAAATTTACACTGGAATCGAGGTGTCTTATCGATAATCGTCGAATTAATTTAGTGATTCTCTCCAAAGACTGAGAATTTTCAATACCCACTTTTCATCTAAGTCGGTCGTACGCTCGTCGAATAATTGGACCTATTGACGATTTTTTGACAAAATCTTTCACAGATGAACTTGTTCCATACCATTTGACTTTCACAGATGAGCTTGATTGGAGCCATTGGAGATATAGTTTTCCCTTCAAGTTGTTCCCATTACAATTTTGATATAATGGCATATCATGATTAGCCCATTCAAGTTTATAGTCTTCTGCGCCGCCAGTGAAATCGAACCGCTCAACACCATTGTTAAAACACCACTCTAGTAAATACTCCAACAAAAGTCGACCAGGAGAGTACCGGGCCCATTTCCCGCCCTCAAAGGTTGGCATTAGCCAATAAAAATGCTTACGATAAAGGGCGCCCCAATGGGTAGCGATAACAATGCCGTCAATTTCAAGGGCCGATACGTGAACAACTCTATTGCCTAGCAAATCGTCTGTTATTGTTTCATAAAAATGACGATGCTCTTTTGCTGCAAGCCTGTTCCAACTCCCAGTTTCGCTCCACCGCCTTGATTTTTGCTCAAACATGATTTCAGTCAGTCGTTTTGACGTTTCGTGATCAGAAGCGACAACGAATTTAAGATCACCTAATTCGCCCAATCGTCTACGTTTACGACGTGAATCCGCTCTCAAATTAGTACTTACTCTTGTTAATTGATATTGTTCCCAAGTTCCTTCCATAATAATGGAGTATGCTCTATTCTGCTCGGTAGGATTTGCTGTAATACATGGGTTGCTTTCACCATCTATGACTGCCGGTTGTTTCAGGAGACAGGTCGCGTCAAATTTGGGAAGAGTTTTCTTTATGAAATCCCATATTCCCGTCAGAGAGCCTGTGACAGATTTCTTTCTTATAAGAGGTCCTTTGTAATCAGAATGAATCCCACCTAACCACTCTAAGATCTTGAAACCTTTTTCCGGCCTAATCCCCAAAGGTAAAATGAACAGGAGTTGAGAATCCTTCCACACAATCACAACGCAAGGCTTAATAAAATGAACAGGTTTTCCAACGATTTCTACCCATCGATATAGCCAGTCAAAAGTTTGAAACACATACGAAGCAGCTTCCTGTTCGAATCCACGCCAGAGAGTTTCAGCGCTTTTGAGGTCATCATGGACCTCCCATGTCCAAACACCCTTGTTAAAACTTGAAGATAGCAATGGTCTAAGGGTTTGTGACAATTGAGAGCGCCTTTTGAGTGTAGGCTGATTGTTCATAGCGCTACCGTCTCTTTAATAGGGACTCTGAGTAAACCATTGTGTTCATAGAACGGTTTTATAAGAAAGGAACAGAATCTAGCATATATATTCTCACGTCCAATTGCACCATACGCCATTTGTTGAATTTTTTTAACTTGATGCTTCCTCTTCCATGCTATTGTTGGACCCTAGGAAAGAACCGTAACGATAGTTCCAATAATCTTCTTTCAGAACCCACTTCAATAATTCTGGATCCTTGCGCACTTCGTCTTGGTGGAACGCATAACCTTCCAGCCAAGCTTCGCGAACTCGCTGCTTGATTTCAGCATAAGGGTCTGCTGATAATTTACCGGCCATTCTTCGCCATAGGCGTTTGATCTGCGGGAATGGTGATTGCATTTTCCAATCAGAGGTTATTCCGCGGTTTTTTCTGATTGTCGTATAGGAATCACAAACCCCTGCAAAAAACATTCTCTCTCGAAAATAATCCACTCGTAGCCGGCATTCCGGAATCACATGGTAAACCAGTGCCCTAGGATGATACATTACTTTCAAACCTTTGGCAGCGACTTTCCAAGCTAATCCTGTGTCGCCATCTCCTTGATAACGCTGAAAAGGTTTAGGAATGTAGTCTGGATGGAACCCACCTACTTCAAACAGTGTCTGTCTACGGATGGACAAATTGAGGCTCCAAACATAGATCGGGTTAATTTCGACTAGTTTATCCCCAAAATCCACTAGGCTGAGATAAAAGCACTGATTTAAGGCTCCGTTTCGATACCAAAACGCGTCCAACCAATCAGGAGGCGTTGACTCGTATTTTGGAAGGTTCTTGCCGCCGACAAGATGCGTTTTTGGATCTCCGAACGCCTCGGCCACGGCCGTCAGCCATCCCGGATCAGCTTGTATATCATCGTCAACGAAGATCAGAATGTCGCCTTTTGACCTAAGTGCACCTTTGTGTCGGGCAGACAGATTGCCAGGGAGAGATTCGTAGTGATATCCTATTTCGTGCGCGGGGTGAAATTCAATTGTGTTAGCAGCTACTTCTCGGGTGTTGTCTTTTGAACCGTTGTCCACTATTAGTATTTCGTAATCTTGCGGTGGATAATTTAAGGCCAACAAGGAATCAAGAGTGATCTTAAGAGAGGCGCTTCTGTTAAGTGTTGGTATTATGATCGAAAACTTCATTTCAAGAATTCCTCCCATAGTGAAAGGACCGTATTATGTTCCTCACCCATGAAACAAATCACTGGCAAGAAAGTCCCGCTCCATATTACTTTTTATTCCTCCTGAGAATGCCTTATTTGACCTCGTAGTGTGTTTGTAACTCCAGCTATTATCCTCGCGTACATTGAACGGTCGGAATACTTCTCTACAATATTAAGGGCTATTGGTCTCAAGGGACCGCATAAAAACGGCTTCAAAATGGGGTTAATTTCTACTCGCTCTCTCAATGGAATTTTTCTGAAGCCCATTGATTCCTTGAAGCTTACGAGCCCCTCAGCCTCTCCTGTTATAGGACGCCTACCATAAGATACATGCGTGATACCGTTTCGATTCATTGCATTCTGGGTGAAAACGAAACACAGAGCATCCACAGGGTGAAATCTCAGCAAATCAGTGCGACTAAACGTCATCTCAATGTAAGCGCCACCATCAATAATGATACAGACATGGCACGCGGCCATTTGGTCAGAAACAAACGCGCCCCAAGCTTCAAATAAAGGATTTAACTCGGCTAATCTGAAGTAGTTTTTCCACATCTCCAGAACAGACTTATTAAATTCTCGTCCCTGACGCTGATATGTGTCTTCAATCAGAACGTCGCTTTCCCTAACTAATGAATCAAATGGAACCCGTTCTACCGAGCAATGTTTTAGGGCCCACCGAACATTGTGGCGGCGCTTGCTGCTTGTGATACTTCCGAAATCATAATTCTTTTCAACAACAAGATCATACCCTTGAAAATAGGGTTTATCATCCTTGGAAATGTAATGAAGGAACATGGCCTTTTGGGACCACATGAACCTTAAATTGTGTCTTGTCAATGAAATCGGTCGAGAGGACGGCCAAGGAGAGAACAGTCTCATTCCGCGAGACATCCAAAATAAACCTCCAGTAACAAAAAAACGGACCCCCCTGGCTCTACAAAAATCAGAGAGGTATTTTTCATCAACCGTTTGTTCCTGGACCTTTGGGGTTGGATTTATGTTTGTGTCCATGAACCGCGGGGCTTCACCCAAAGTTTATAAGCGGACCATAAGAAATGTCCATGGAAGAAAGTGAAAACTCAGCCGGCATAGGCTTCTGGCTCCTCAGAACTATTTTAGGACGCCAGACTGAATTAAACGGAAATGCCCAGAATCCAATTTTCCTCAGCATGGTGGTTTTTCTGGAAAGAGGGGAACCCAAACAACACACAGAGGAACAGCCAGCAGCTTTACACTTTTCAACAACATCATCCATCAGGGCTTGTGCAACTCGTGCTGAGACTTCTTTTACTGCAAGAAATTCCATTATCAGCGCCCTCTTGTACTGTGCCACCACTTCGTAGACAACAAGAGCTTCAGGAGAACCAACATCACCAACGAGGGCAAATTTATATTTCCTGAAAGGGTGTTCCGCATAGCGCCATCGCAACCAGTGTCTATCAAGGGCAAAATGGAAATCAGTGGGCGCCGAAAGTTTTGAGAATTTCAGCCCATCTAAGTTCTCCAGATATCTAACCCGAATGGAACTGTTCTTTTTAATATTAAGAGTCCCGGATATTAACTTCGTTACAAAACTCAAACTTTTGGCCACATTGGGCAATCCATGTTTTGCAATCAAAATGGCCGGATCGATCCACCGGACCAAAAGCAATGGTTTGCCCAGATTCACAAAGTTATTTTTGTCCGTAAATAAACGATGACTCATCGAATTTGGCACAGAGAATAGAAATGCAATTCCCTGCCGCTTTGCCTCGCCAAGGATAGAGTCTGCAACTTGGGTAGACAATCCTTTGCGCCTGTAATCTGGATGTGTGGCCACGTTAATTGATATGCCCGCCTTAATTCGTTTGCCTTCTAGGCAGGCTGGCACGTTGAGCAACATATGCAATGACAAGACACGGCCCGAGTCATTCTTAATAATGTAAACGATCGATTGGCCAGCTGGATCTTGGAGACACCAGTGCAAATATTCAAGTGTCGCCTCTTCTGCCGAACCCCATATGTATTGCTCCAGCATAATTATCGCGTCGTGATCTGATTGTTCAGCGCGGACTGGTACAAATGGCTGATCTAACAAGGTCTGCCTCTATTACAACCGGTGTCCAAAAGATAGCCATGCAGTTGTCATTAAGTTCGAAACATCACACATCTATCTGTCTGTCTACAGCCCTAACGATGGCCATTCTCCGAAAGCTGGGGCTATCTTTCATTAGTTCTTCATAGGATCCTTGAGCCACAACGCTACCATGCTCTAGTTCTACAATTTGATCACAATGTTGAATGGTGGTTAGACGATGAGCTATTATTAAGATAGTTAATTCTCTGTTTAGGCTCTCAATAGAATTCATGACAGCATACTCAGTCTCGTTGTCAAGCGCACTAGTGGCTTCATCGAAAACAAGAATTGAAGCGTTTTTATACAACGCCCTAGCAATGCCGATCCGCTGCTTCTGTCCACCAGAGAGTCGTACTCCTCTCTCCCCAACGGATGTATAATACTTTTTAGGCTGGCTTTCAATGAAGTCAGCTATTTGAGCCTGACTTGCCGCCTGTCGAACCCGTGCCATATCAATTGAATGTCGAGGAAGTCCCAAAGCAATATTCTCGGCCAGCGTCGAATCAGCGATAAAAATACTTTGTGGCACATGCGCGATCGCTTGCTGCCAAGATCGGAGTCGCTTGCCCTTAATTGGCAAACCGTCTACCAATATCCGCCCCTTGGTCGGTTCCAATAATCCCATAAGTAAGTCCAGCATAGTGCTCTTTCCACTGCCGGTGCTTCCCACAAATCCCATCCTGAACCCTTTTGGAATGGACATATTTACGTCTTGTAGCACCCATTGACTATCTTCAACATAACGAAACCAGACCGATTTGAAGCATATAGAAGCCTTGAATTCTAATGGCTCAGGCAATGACTCCAATGCCTCCGCTGGTAAAGGTTGATCAAGCAGGTCAATCACTTCACTAAGAGATACTTGATTAGCCGCAATGCCCGACCAGGATCCGTAGATCTGTTGAATGGCAGGCAGGAGGCGCTGCGCCCCGAGGGCCAACGCGCCCAGGACTGGTAAAGCAGTGGAGAGTCCCCCGGCTTCTCGGCTTAGACCATAAGCCAGTCCTGAGATCAAGACCAATCCTATGGCTTCCATTGCAAACCTCGGCGCAAAAATTATAAATAAATTGCTAGCGTTAGCCTCACGGTAGGGCACATCAGCTCGACGATAGTTGTCACAATAAAACTGTTGTGTCCCATTCAGCAGTACATCTCTAATTGCTCCTAGACCCTCCTGTAAAGCCTTTACGACCTGAGTACTTTCAATCGCTGTCCGGCGGCTATTGATTCGAAGCTGCCGACGAGAGGCCCAAGTTATAAGGCCATAGCTAACTCCGAAAACAAGTGTGGCTACAAACACTACAAACGGATCTATAGCTACGAGGGTTGCAATGAGCGCTATCAACAAGAATGTTGCGCTGACGATGGTTGTCGCTTCATACAACACTATTGTAGCTTTCCATGTCTTGCCGGTTATGGCTGCTATCAATTCGCTACTGTTGCGTGAGACATGAATTCGATATGGCTGGTAAAGTGTGCGTCTATACACGTCTATACTAATGTCCGCTCCGATAGCGTTGGAAAGTCTTGAGTTGACCCACAACAACAGCAACCGGATAGATCCCGCGCCTAATGCCGCCAAGGCAAACGCCATGGTGAGTGGAGCGGAGAGCTGTTCCGCCGAAGTGATTCCGACAGATTCGAACAATGGCCTAAACGTAGTATGATTGAAAACCTTATCCGGGGCTATCATTACTCCTATGAACGGCAGAACGGCCCCAAGACTGATCACTTCTGAAAAAGCGCTCGCGAGCATTAACAAGAGCAATAACGCCAATTGCCGCTGGCGACTTTTTGAAAGGTGATGCCAAAAATTCACCAGCAATTCATTCAAATTGTGATGGGATTCTATATTTCGAGAATTGGAGTTAGTGGGCATTCTGTTAAGTCTGTTCTAGAGTTTAGAGGAACCTGCGTTTAAATGAGTCTTGATGTTGGTCGCGAATTTCCCGAGTGTTCTCAAAGGGGCCGTATAACGCCAGGAACGAGATTTCAAAATGGTTTTCAAAGTAGCGGCCTGCTCTGTTTTTATCATCAACTCTCTTTCCATCTTTGTGAACCACATGTCTTTCTCGTGAAATGACAGAAAGAGCTTGCTGTCTTCAACGACAGTTATTCTGTTAAGTTGATAAATATCAATGTCATTTCCCAAATTGACAGACACTGCTCCATCAAATTTTAGCCTGGCTGCACTAATGGTTTTTTCGTTATGGCTTCCGTAGGGGTATGCAAACCACCTAAAATGTGGCTTTGGAAAAAGTTCGGTCAGATAGTCCGGAACATCCAATTCTCTATTAACGATGTGTAATGGCATCGTAGCCAACCGGGGGTGACTTCTGGAATGCCATTGAAGCCTAGCTAGGGAACTGGCAGCCAGTTCCAGTTCTTCCATGTCACCGCACTGCGACTCTGGTTCAACCCCGCTATCAAAATAATTGCTCTTTCCGATGTGATTTCCAATCACAAAAATCTCAAATGGATAATTCCATTTTTCGAGTATTGGCAGAGCATATTTAACAACATCTGAGTAAGCGTCATCAAATGTGATCACAGCCTGTTTTGGATTATTTGGATTGTAGTTTTCGAGATAGACCACATCATAATTTTGCAAGTACGCCATTTGGCGTTCAAAGGTCCCCGCGCTTACGTGCCACTTCGTTAGCGCCTTTTCGGAAATGTTGTGATACATCAAGATCATTTCTGACCCCACAAAACTATCTACAACTGTCTATAAGCGTCCTAATTGACAATAATGTTTTGCCTTCGATATGTTGGCTCCAATAGTTCAACTTTAAGCATCATTTACTATAATTATAGTTTTGCCACTTTTGAGTTAATAGCTTGAAATTTTAAGATAATATATTAAGAACAATCGGTGTTCCTGCCATAGACGGTTTGGGAAAACTGACAGGAGGAACACCGATGACCAAGAGGAATCTGCCACAGCCTTTCGGAGTTGACAAGATACATTTCAGGGACTGTTTCATAGGGCCTAGTTTGAGGCATTTTGTAGGCTCTAATTTACAAAAAACTGTCCCGCTCTTCACCAGCGAGCCAGGTTTTCTAAAAATGGCAAAACTATAGGTCATAAAGAAGCAACATTTAATTTGGGTTTGGCCTCATTACATGCTATTTCGATAACTTAACTTTTCTTGAAGTTATGTGAAATCGAAAATTGACTTAAAAATGGCACAAGACATCTTAAAGCCGGGAGTTTGAAAGTCACTAGGAGATTTAAATGGACTCGATCTTGTTGGTTTTACCACCTATCGGTGGAAAGAGCGCGGACTCCCTTAATTTCGATCTTGGGTATGCTTATGGGATTACATCTTGTTTGAGTCGAGCATCAGACGTCACTATTCTTTTACTTTGTGACTGTGATGTCCGTCAATATGAAGTTTATTTGAAGAGGAATTTTGGCTTTCAAATAAGAATTAAGTCGCTGACAGAAATAGATGTACTTAGACGCCAGCCACGAGACGCGCGTCTAGTTGATTACAGACCCTTCGTTGATCAGTCTGTACGAGTTTTTGATTATATAACGGAAACAAATTATGAGTGTGTCATATTCGATGTTTTTGACGCTTCTGGTTTTATTCCAATAAGAGCTAAGAGGACAGGACTTGGTCTAGAGAAAACTCTCTTAGTTAGTTGGCTAAGAACCTGTCATGAGTTCGAAAGGGGGCAGGCGTTAGAAGCACCTGACTATCTGAGTAGTTTTATCCGAGAAAGAGAATTGGATTTTGCTGAAAAATACTGCTGCGAACACAGTGATTTGGTTATCTCTCATACAAGCAGCATCCTGGAATGGACATCCAGACAAGAATGGAATGTAGACCTTAAGAAGGTTGTGCCGCTGCACTACCTTAATGGCGATATTTCTCTCAGCTCTTTAGCGGATAAATCTATTGAAAAACAGGCCAGACAAGACCGAGAACTACCTGAATCTAAAACGGGCCCGCTTGTCTCTGTATGTGTTGCTCATTTCAATGATGGTGCGAATCTTCGGTACTTATTGAAGTCCGTTGAAGATAATGATTACAAAAACTTTGAGGTGATTGTAGTAGATGATGGGAGCACAGATACTGAATCTCTTCGAATATTTGAATCGTTAGCCATAGAGTATGCTTCCAAATCTTGGCGATTCATAATGAAAAAGGAAAATGAAAGCTTGGGACCAACAAGAAATTGTGCGGTTAGACATGCGAGAGGCGAATTCATCTTTTTCTTGGATTCAGACGATCTCGCAGCCAAGACCCTAATCTCAAACTTCGTAAGAGGAATGCTACGGTCAGGGGCGGATTGCCTTACATGCCCACTGGTTTACTTTGAAGGGGTTGGTGGGATCGTCGATAGTGCCAGTATAATAAGATTCTGGATGCCTTTGGGCGCTTCCATTGAAATTGGGATTTATGACAACCCTTTTGGCGCCTCCAATTTCTGCATTAAGAAAACAGTATTTGAGGCATTGGGGGGGTTCTGTAGTCCGCGAGGCGAAGTTTCGGAAGATTGGGAATTCCTGGCAAGATTGGTTCTAGATGGCTTTGATATGGATGTGCTCCCAAGGCCATTATATTTTTATCGAGTACGGCCTGGTAGTTGGCTTCAAACAGCATGGTCTCATCATTCAATCCAAAATTTGCGCAGGCGAATTCTGTCCAATATCGGGCCACAACATACGAAGGTCATTCACAACCTACTTCTTCGGACAATCGCTGAAAACGAGCGTTTAAGGGCTTCTGTTTGGCAACTGGACAGAAAAGTTGTGAAAATTGCTCTTAGACTTGTGGATATTATTAGTGAAGAACATCGATTGCTTATTGAGAATGTGTTAATCGGTATGTACGGGAAACTGAGAGATGTTCAGACCCAAATTTACCAATTTCTTACAGCAAGAAAGCCCGTGGTTTTTGACGCCTCCAAAAGAGGACATGAAATTGACTTTTCTCATGAGAATAAGATTTGCAGTTCCACATTTTTTGTAAGGACTCTCTCAAACTCGGAACTTCAAGACCAATTAACACATTTGGGTTTGCCGTCAAATCGCGCCATTTTTGGTTTTGTTGGAGAACTGCGAGAGAAGAACAGACCCCTCGGTTTCTTGAGACTAGCATACTGGATGCAGATATTCAAAGATGACAGCTTTTTCGTGATGATTGGCGATGGTCCTCTTCGAGATGAGGTGCCAGCTATTGCCGCCAAATACAAATTGAGTAACTTCAGGTGGATCCCTTTCCTTGAAAGACCGGAACAACTCTATGCTGTTCTATCGGGACTGGTCATAACGAGCGCATTCGCAGAACAAGGGCCTGCGGTAATGTTTGAAGCCCTAGCCTGTGGAGTTCCCGTTTTCTCAACGGATGTTGAAAAAACTAAACGACTGCTCGAGCAGTATGGGAACGGCCTTGCTGTTGCTCATGACCCCGAAAAGAAGGATTTTGCGGACTGTTTCAAACTGTGGAAGGATTATTTAGAAATTTATAAAACAGCGGCGATGGAAAGCGCTGAATTGATTCGGACAAAATTTGGAGCTTAAAGAAAAACAACGTTTAATCGATTTCTCTCACAAGGTGAATCTCAACCCAAAGGCCAACCTGAAAACTCACTATTGCATTTCTGACACTGCAGGAATAATCCACCAATAATCGCCTTCACTGATATTGTTCCGGTTTTCGGCTGTCTAGTAAAATTGGGGAAGATAACGTAACCCCTCAGTTATTCGCGGCCGAGTTACCTGGTAATATGAATCTACCTCTTGGTCAATGATCTGAGATGCGGCTCTTTTCTGGAGGAGACAGATCTAAGGCCGTTTGTTTTTTGGAGGTTGG